>VAZH01000220.1 GCA_005884465.1 Alphaproteobacteria bacterium
TCCACCAAGGGCCGTCCAAAGACTTGCGCCACGATCTCGACCTGCGCCGCAAGGTGCTCTGGCTGTGAGAGGACCGCGAGGAAGGATGATCGACACATCGCCGTAGCGCGTACATCCGAAGCGTAGGAGCGGTTGCTCGGCTTGCCCCGCCTCCGCGAAACCAGCGCTGCAGGACCTCGCAAAAGGTAAGCCCTCGCCAACCGATACACCTGACGCCGGCCCGGACCCATCAGCGACGCGGCTTCCGTCATCTTGATCCTGCTCGCAGCCAGATCCTCCAACACGCTCATCCGGTCGATCTCCGTCCGGCTCATCGCAATCACCGTCATCGGCCCAAAACTCCCCAACCAAAACCGTGGAGAGTGACATCTCTATCTGGGCCAACGGTGACTTCTCTATCTGGCGTCTACAGTGACCCTTCGCTTATTAGGCGTTATGGAACGGGAAAGCTCTGCTCGTCCTGATCATTCACGAGCCCGGATGGTCATTTTGTGCACGAACGTCCGCTTCGCGCCAACACCGGATATGACCTCAAGGTCGCTTTTGACCTGCTCAAGGCCCTGGGGCACCGGCCATCCAGGCGCGGCGGCAACGTCGTTGTCGGCCAGCAGCTTGGCTATGTCGCGCGGGCCTTTCGGTTGAAGACGTTCACGGCGCAGAATGCCGGCAACAAGCTGCATTATGAGCCGGTTTTTGCCGCCAACGTAAACAAGGGCGACGCCAATTCTTGTTCCTCCCCCGCAAGCGCCCGGTGCGGGGGATAGGCGTGTGCCCGAACCACAGTTCAATGCGTCGCGCGCGATCCCTCGTACGAGATCGTCCAGATCACGCCGGATTTTGGCACGGTGTAGAACTGCGGTGTCTTGTAGAAGTCGGTGAACACTTCGCCGTAATCCACCACATACATGGTGCGTCCATCATTGGCGAAGACGACCTTGTTCGGCCGCTCGAGACCGCCGCGATTCTCCGGTTTCTGGTAGGCGTTGGGTCCGGGATCGATATTGTGGGCAAACTGGCTCCACTTGACCCCGGTCGGCTCGAGGAAGTCGATCCGCAGCACCACCGGCCAGGTTGGAATGAGGCTCTCCGGCCCGGTGTCAAGGATGCCGTAGACGGCGCCGAACAGAGTGTTGTCGGCGCCGAAGCCGCGAACGCTCCAGGAAATCCCATCAATCGGGTTGTTGGTGTCCCATTCGAGCACCGGGTTGATGTAGCCGTTCGGGTTCGGATTTGCGGCGATCAGCGGAACGCCGCGAACGCCATCGACATGGAACTGGAAGCGATACGCCGGCATTTTCGGTACGAACGGCTTGTCGCCGATATAGAGCTGCGAGTATGGCCGGTCGACGGCGTTGCCGCGGTAGGCCTCGAACCCGAAGCGTTTGTTGCTGACGAAGGCCATTCCCTCCTTGTCGGGGAAGCCGGCGTCCTGTCCCTTCTCGGTCACGATATAGAGCTTTTCAGCCCCATTGGCGATGCGACGGTGGCCGAGGTCGTTGGCGCCGTTGTCGGAGACGGCCAGCGCGTTTTCCCATTTGGTGCCGGGCGGCCCGAAGGCGACACCGGACTGGTTGCGGAGGCCCATGGCGTAGACTTCCATTTTCTCATGCGGATAGATGCCGTCGGCGCCCGCGTCGGTCATCTTGACGCGCATGATGGAGCCGCCGCAGGGCACGTGCGCCTTGATCACCATGCCGGGCTTTGCCGGCACGCCGACCGGCAGCAGCGCCCCGGTCATGCGGCCGTCCGAGGATTTGACGTTGAGGCCGGTATGCACCATGTCGCGGCACACCGGATCATGCGGCGTGGTGCCATGGCCGTCTTGGTGCTTGACCCAGAACGGATCGTTCGGGATGTCCGTCCAGCCGTGGTTGTCGGGATCCGCGAAGCCGCTGTTGCTCGGGAAGCCCAGGGCAAAATAGATGTAGTCATCCTTACAGGTGATGCCGCCGTTGCGGTGGTCGCCGATCGGCAGGTCCTTGATGATCAGCTTGAGTTCGCCGTTGACGCCGTCCATTTCCCAAATCTTCTCACCGTATTCGGGAATGTAGGTCTTGCCGTTCTCCGCGCAGTAGCCGATCTCGTTCATCACCGTTTTGAACGTGCCCTTGCCGACCTCGCGCAGGAGCTTTCCCTCCTTGTCGAAGATCTTGACATGCGCCGGGTCGATCTTGTCCGCCTCGGGGCTGCCAAGGAGAACGCCGGAAATCGCCACCCACAGGTTTCCGTCCTTGTCGACTGTGGCAGACGACGGGGTATCGAGCCCGGCAGTAAACACGCCGACCTTATAGCCGGGCGGCACGACAATTTTGGTGGGGTCAGGCTTGAACGGCTCACGTTTTGGCCATGGGCCGCCCCGCGGCTCCTGTGCGTTCGCCTGCATCAGACACATGAGCGCCGCTGCGGCCACCGTCATACTGAGGAAAAACTTCATGACACTCCTCCCTTGGCTGGCTTGGTTTCGACTCCCACTTCAATTTAAGTGTGCTTGTTTTCCTGATTGTTTTTGTTTCCGTTCGGATCCGTGCATTCGGATCGGTTCTTCATTGAGGCCCATCGGACAAGGGCAGGATTCGGATGTACGCGATGACATCCGCGATGTCGTCCTTCGACAGGGTCGCCTTCCAGGAAGGCATGAATCCGCTCTTGCCCATCGCCTCGCCACCCTCCGTGATGACCATGGCGAGGGAGGCATCATCGATCAGGTCGATGTAGCCTTTCCGCGTCAGGGGTCCGACGTGGGGCATGAAGCCTTTGCCGCCGCCGCGACCGTCGGCGCCGTGACACCCTGAGCAATAACGCTGATAGAGGGCCTCGCCGTGCTGGGCGTTTCCAGCGAGGAGCGGCGTCGCCGAGAGGACGACCCAGGCCATGATAGTAGACAAGCGCCGACACATCCGGATCATCCACTGTCGACATACGCGTGAACCGCATTCGGCACGCTGCGGCCGGCCGCATGCCGTTCGGACACCAAATCACGGAGCATCTGCAGCAGCTCGGGGTTGCGACGCTGCTCGAGGCCGACGATGCTGTTGATCGGCGCTCCGGTGAACACGCATTTCACCACCATCTGATTCCAGGCAGACTCATCAAAATAATCGAACGGATACGGGTTATGGCAGGCAATTGCCTCGAACACCGGTCCGATCGACGAGCGCACGCCTTCGCGCGCCCGGTCATGGAGCTGGCGCCCGGCCGGAAAGACCGCGAAACCCTTCAGATAGGCCACGTGCTCTGTGACCTCGGCGGTCGTGCACAGCCGGTCGATGCGCGCCGCAAAGGGCTGATCATCGCCGCGATAGGCGGCAATGAGGAGGACGACGCGCGCCGCCTCGTCGGTGCCCCACAGGCGCGGCTGCCAGCCGGCGCGCAGCCGTTGCGCTGCCAATTCATCGTCGGGGTCGAGTGTCAAATCAGTGCGGCCGACCTTGCGTCCCGCAAGACCGAGCGAAAGCGCGAGCCGGCGCTCTTCCACGGCCATGCGCTGGCGTTCGAGCTCGGCCGCGAGCCAGCCCATTGCTTCGGGCGCGAGCTGGCGGGAAAGCCAGCGCAGCAGAAGCGCCATGATCGATGCAGGTTCGGCACTGGTCGGGTCACGCGGATCCATTTCCGGTCTCCATCGCCACGGCGTCAGGTCCCCGCGATATATCGTTGTAGCAGGACGGTGGCCGCGAAGCCGGCAAGCGCCAGCAGGGCCGGCGCGCTCGCACCGGCGCTCGCAATCAGTGCGGCATCAACCAGCGAGACGCCGGCAATGAGCGCGGCGACGGCACGCGAGACCGCTCCGGGCGCGGGCCGTCGCGCCAGGAGGTAGGCCGCGGCGGTCGTCCAGCCGATCAGGGTGAGATAGATCGCGGCTGACAGCGGCCCCTGGGCGACCGCCGGCAACGCGACGATTATTGGCGCTGAAAGCACAGCGAGCGGCCACAAATTGCCCACGCGGTCGAAACTCTCCTGCCTGGCCGCGTAGGTCAGGCCGGCGATGTAGGCAAGAAGGGCAAGCGAAGCGATCACAACAAATTCGGGAATGCTGCCCGTCGTCGCAGCGGCGGCGCCGAGATAGACCAGCATACGGCAGGCCCCCATCATCACCGGAGCGACAGGATTGCCTTTGTGGAACAGATCGTAGGCGACGATGAGCGCGGCGAGCCCGAGGCCGCAGATCGTGACTGCCAAGCCGATCGTAGCCAGCAGTGCAACGCCCGCAGCGAGCAGGCCGAACCCGATGGCCGCGACAAGATCTGCTGCCACGTCTCCGGCCGGGATCGGCCGTCCCGGGCGCTCGCGCGCATCGATGCCGCGATCGAAGTAATCGTTGAGATACATCCCTCCGACATAGAACAGCGACATCGCCACCAGCACGATGCCGGTTCGGCCGTCGTGCCACGCACCACCGGCGAGCACCGCCCCGGTGAGGACGTTGGTCCACACCGTCGGCAGGTTTGACACCCGGCCAAGCGTCAGCAGAGCCGTCAGCGACAGGGGGCGTTGTGCCGTCATCGCCATCAGGACAGCTCCTCGAGCACCCAGAGCATCTCGCGCGCGATCGCATCCGCCCGGCTCGACTGGCGCAGCTCAGGCGGCAGCACATCCCACGTATAGGTTTCGACCTCGAGATGGGGCGCGACAAAGGCCGACTTGGCGGCAGCAAGCGCCGCCTTCAGCGTCGGTTGCGTCGAATGAAAGCCCCCGGCGATCTCCAGGAACACCGGCACGTGACAATGGACGCGCCACTCGCCCCCGGCCTCTCCGGCGCGCAGCGCCGCAAACGCGGGCTCCAGGTCGACATAGCGAACCAGAGAGCCGTTCCGCCGTTGCACGACCTGATGCAGGTAGACGCCGTCATTGAACGCCGTGAGCGTTTTTTCGGTGTTGGCATCGATCTCGGGCACTCGCAGCGCCGAGCTCAGCTGCAGCTTTCCGATCCGGATGCCGGCTTCTCCGAGCTGCGCGAAGGCGCGCGCCGGCTCCTCGAATTCCACCGCACCGTGGCAGACATCATAGCAGACGCCGAGATGGCGCCGCAGCGCGTCGTGAGCGGCGGCGGGCGACGTACCTGTCTGATCCGCAACGATTGCGGCACTGGCATCGGTGTGAAGATGATCACGAAAGAACGCGATCGTTTCCTCGACGGTCTCAAGAAAGCAGCATGGCTCGGGCTCGAGGGCGAGCACGATCTCGCGGCCGGTTCGGCGCCGCAGTGAGACGAGCGTGGCCACGTGGCGCGCGAGCGCGTCGGCCATCGCCCTGGCTGCGTCCGGCCGCGCTGCCGCTACCGCCTTGAACGTCCCCGGGACGGTCGACACCGAGCCGACCATCCCTTCCGGCAGAAGCGTCGCCAGGATCTCGGCGGCGCGATCGGTGTAGCGCAGCCGCTCCGGCGCAAGCCAATCAGGCTGATAAACGTCCTCCTTCACGCGGCGCCCATGGAATGGGCCGTAGGGGAACGCGTTGATGGTGAAGACGTACAGATTCTCGCGAGCGAGA
>VAZH01000221.1 GCA_005884465.1 Alphaproteobacteria bacterium
TGCAGGATCTCGGCGCCGAGGTCATCAAGATCGAACCGCCAAGCCCCGACGTGTCGCGCTTTGCGTTTCCGTCGACCGACGGCATGTCGGGCTACTACGCGCAGCAGAACGCCGGAAAACGCAACGTCAGCATCAACCTGAACATCCCCGGCGCCTATGATCTGGCGCTGAAACTCTGCGACACTGCTGATATCGTGGTCGAGAATTTTCGCGCGGGCACACTCGGCTTCTTCGGCCTCGACTACGAAACCCTGTCGAAGCGCAATCCGCGACTGATCTATGCATCGATCACCGGTTACGGCCAGGGCGGCCCCTGGCGCAGCCGGATGGCATATGCGCCGACCGTGCAGGCCGAGGCCGGCTTTACCGAGAACAGCGTTCGGCACTATGGCGAGGCCTTGAAGGAGCCGCGCACCGACAGCCTGTCGCACGCCGACGTTTACGCCGGCCTGCAGGCGGTGATCGCCATCCTCGCGGCGCTCAACAGCCGGCAAACGACCGGACAGGGCCAGTATATCGACGTCGCGATGGCCGCGACCTTGCTCGCGGTCAACGAACGCGCGCATGTCGATCTGTCCGACGACGATATCGGGGCGGAGCCCGCGGTGCTCGGCGCGACCGATTGTTCGTTCTTCACTGGCCCGCAAGGTGAGCATTTCACCGTCGCGACCAGCATCATCGGCAGCCGGACGTTTCCGTCCTGGCTGCGCGCGATGCGGCGCGTCGACTTGATGGACGATCCGCGGTTTTCGAGCGCCGCGGCGCGGCGATTGAATTTCGGCGCGCTGCATCAGATCATCCAGTCCTGGATATTGACGTTCCCCGACATGGCGACGCTCGACGCGCAGTTCGACGAGGCCAAGATCGCGATGGGCGAAATCCGCTCGATCAAGGAGCTGACGAAGTCGGACTGGAGCGAATACTGGGGTGCGGTTCAGCTGGTTCCGGATCGCAGTGGCGGCGAATACAAACTGCCGGGTCGTCCCTGGCACTTCTCCCGGGATGAGCTGACGCCGATCGGCACGCCGGCCTTTCAGGGTGAACACAACAGGCAGGTGTTTCGCGAGCTGGGGGTGAGCGAGACGGAGCTGCAGAGGCTTTCCGAGCTAGGTGCGCTGGTCGCGCACCGCCGCGCGCTTGAGCCCGAGGTCGCGGTCAAGCCACCGGAGGCTGCGGGCCAGGCGGCCTGAGTGCTACGCTATAAGCGATCCGCGAATCACTGGGGCGAAATGGACTGCGAGACTTGATTTGAAGCGTTCTCGTTCTTCCAACAAGGAATGCTCCATCGCCCGCGCCATGGATGTGGTCGGCGACCGCTGGTCGATCCTGCTGCTTCGGGAAGCCTAGTACGGCACCCGGCGGTTCGACGAGTTTCAATATTACCTCGGCGTCGCGCCGAACATTCTCAGCACGCGTTTGAAGAAGTTCGTCGATCTCGGCATGATGACGCGCGTGCCGCTATCCGAGCACAGCGGACGCTACGAATATGTCTTGACCAAAAAGGGCCGTGATTTTTTTCCGACCTATCTTGCGCTGAAGAAATGGGGCGATGACTGGCTGGCGGAGCCGGAAGGGCCGCAGGTGGTCTTCAAGGATCGCACCAGCGGCCGGCCAGTCGAATATCCGCCGCTGCTGTCGGCGCGCGGCGAGCCATTGCAGCTCGAAGACATCGAAATCGTAGCGGGCAGCGGTGCCGTGCCTTTCAATCGAAAGCGGTTCGGCGGTCAACTCGCGCAAGATGTATCGGTTAAGCCAAGGGGCGTGCGCGGAGTCCGGAGCAAGCCGGTAAGCCCGAAGAAAAGATAGTCAAATTGGTCATTGCGAGGAACCAACGGGCCCCGCCTTCGGCGGGCCGACGATAAACTCCGCCAGTTCTTCTGTTGCATCTGTGGATTTGTGGATTGCTTCGCGGAGCCTGTCATCGGGCGCGCGTTCGCGCGACCCGTCGGCTCGCAATGACGGTCTCAAAGCGACCTTTCTTTGATACATTGCACCTGTAAATTGATGCTTGAAGCCAAAATTCACATGGTATAATTATATTTCGCTCGGATTGGGAGAAATTGACATCATGATCACTGCCAATCAGCTCAGGGCTGCGCGCGCGCTCCTGAATATCGATCAACGGCAAATGGCTGGGCTGGCGGACCTTTCGGTACCGACGATCCAGCGCATGGAAGCCAGCGACGGCGTGATCCGCGGCAATGTCGATTCGCTGATGAAGCTGGTTTCCGCGCTTGATAGAGCGGGGATCGAACTGATCAATCCGGGCGTCCCGAGCACGAATGGTGGCCGAGGTGTCCGCCTGAGGGAGCATGTCGCAAACGCGAAGATCAAAAATGTCCGGCAAGCAAAGCAGTCTTCCTCGCGAGCCCTGGAGCGGGCTCGTTGAATTCATGATGTTGCGGCACCGGCATCCACCCGCTCGAGTAGCGCAAGCAGCCCTTGCAGCATAGCCGTAGGAGTAGGGGGACAGCCGGCAATGTGGAGATCGACCGGGATCACCTCGGAAACACCTCCGACCACCGCGTAGCTGCCGGCGAAACACCCTCCGTCGCGGGCGCAATCTCCGATCGCGACCACCCATTTGGGATTGGGCGTCGCATCATAGGTGCGTTGCAGCGCTTCGCGCATATTCTTGGTCACGGGCCCGGTCACCATCAATACGTCGGCATGACGCGGCGAGGCCACGAAGCGGAGGCCGAAGCGCTCGACGTCGTAATAGGCGTTGTTCAACGCGTGGATTTCGAGTTCGCATCCATTGCAAGAGCCGGCATCGACCTCGCGTATCGACAGACTGCGGCCGAGCCGCCGCCGCGCAGCGTGACCGACGGCGGTTGCAAGTTCGGTCACGGCGGCATCGTTCGGCGACGGCGCCTTTTCGGTGAAGGGCCGGCGAAACAGGCTTTCAAAAAGCAGCTTGCGCATCTTGTGCCGTCCTTAGAGGTCGTGGCCCGAATAGGAGCAGTTGAACGACTTGTTGCAGAGCGGAAAATCCGCGACGATATTGTTCTCGATCGCAGCCTCGAGCAGCGGCCATTGAAACCACGAGGGGTCGCGCAGGTGGCACCGTTCTATCCGATCGCCTTCCAGGCTCACCCAGACCAACACGTCGCCTCGGAACGCTTCGGCGACTCCGAGACCCTCGCGGCTGCCAGCAGGATTGAGGCCGATGCAAACCGGTCCACGCGGCAGCCGGTCGAAGATTTGCTCGATTAACGACAGACTCTGGTCGACTTCGCGAATGCGAATCCAGACGCGGGCATCGACGTCACCAGCATCAAGCACCGGAATGTCGAGGCTGAGCTGGTCATACGGCGGGTACTTCAAGTTGTGCCGCGCATCGAAGGCGCGGCCGCTTGCACGGCCGACATAGCCGCCGGCGCCGTACTGACGCACCAGCGACGGCTGCACAAACCCGGTGCTCACGGTCCGATCCTGGAGCGACGCGGTGTTGTCGTAGAGCTCCACGAGCTGCGGAAACACTTTTCGGATTTCAGCGATCAACGCGCGCAGGTGCGTTTGTCCCTCCGGCGCGATGTCGCGCGCAAGGCCGCCGGGCACGATGCGATCCATCATCAGGCGATGGCCGAAGCAAACGTCCGCCGCCCGCAAGCAGCGCTCGCGCAGGATGCCGGTCTGCGCATGCATCAGGACGAAAGAGGCGTCGTTGCAGATGGCGCCGATATCGCCGAAGTGATTGGCGAGCCGTTCGAGCTCGGCCATCAAAGCGCGCAGAAAAACGGCGCGCGCCGGAACCTGCACCTCAGCCGCAGCTTCGACGGCATTCGCAAACGCAAGCGCGTATGCGACCGTGCTGTCGCCGGAGGTGCGCCCCGCGAGGCGTGCCGCCTTCTCGATCGAGGTTCCGGCCATGAGCGATTCGATACCCTTATGAACATAGCCGAGACGCTGCTCGAGGCGGACCACGGTTTCGCCGTTGACGGTGAAGCGGAAATGGCCAGGCTCGATGATACCGGCATGCACCGGACCGACCGCGATCTGATGCAGGCTTTCGCCCTCAGACGGCAAGAATTGATACGGTGTCGAAACCGGGCTCGCTTCGACGTGAGCTCCAAGCGGGTGCTTCACACCAAAGCGGTCATGATCGAGCCAAGGCCGCCGGTCTCGAAGGTCAAGCGATTCCAACCCGTAGAGGTCCTTGATCGCGCGTTCGAGGCGAATCGCGGGCGGATGCACCTGTCCGACCGAAGGAAACTTGCCGTCCCGGCACTCGATCGTCACGACGACGATCTCGCCTTGCTCGAGCAGCGCCATGTGCACCTGACCGGCATCCCCCCACAGACCGAACAACGTCGTGCGGCCTGCCGCAAGCTCCGCGGTGAGCATGCGCCACGTCTCCGCGCTCACGATGACGCGCGGAGTCGGCTTGTGCTGTTCGACCCTATGACCTGGAATCCTGTCGATCAACATGGGCCTATCCCAAAAGCTTGGCGACGTTCTGGAACCACGTGACCATTTGCGGAGGCAGGTAGACTCCAGCTGCAAGCACCAACGCCAAATGGGTGAACATCGGCACATAGGATGCCTTTGCTTCGGCGCTCGCGCCGCGCGGCTCGCCGAAAGCGATACTATTCAAGCGTAGGAACAATGCTCCGAAGCCAATGAGCAATCCGGCAACCAACAGGATCCCGAGCAGCGGCTGGCGGGCGAAGGTGGAACTGACGAGGAGGAACTCGCTCATGAAGATACCGAGCGGTGGAAGACCAGCGATTGCGACGACGCCAAGCACGAGACCCCAACCGAGCACCGGGTTGGTTTCAGTGAGTCCCCCCATGTCGGCGATCTTCTGCGTGCCCTTGGCCTGCGCAATGTGACCGACAGCGAAGAAGATCGCCGACTTCGTCAGCGAGTGCATGGTCATGTGCAGCAAGCCGGCGAAATTGGCGATCGGCCCGCCCATGCCAAAGGCGAACACGATGATGCCCATGTGCTCGATCGACGAATAGGCGAACATGCGCTTGATGTCGCGCCGTCGGTAAAGCATGAACGCCGCGAAAACGACGGAGACGAGTCCCATTGTCACCATCAGCGGGCCAGACGCGAGCGCAGCCGGGTTCACCGCCAGCAGCATCTTGAATCGCAGCAGCGCGTAAAGTGCGACGTTGAGCAGGAGCCCCGAAAGCACCGCCGAAATCGGCGTCGGACCTTCGGCATGCGCATCGGGCAGCCAGGCGTGCAGCGGCGCCAGCCCCACCTTGGTGCCATAGCCGAGCAGCAGGAAGACGAATGCCACATTCAGGAGTTCGGGGCTGAAGCTGCTGGCGTTCTTGATCAGCATCGTCCACACCATGGCGTCGGCTCCTTCCCCGATCACCGGTCGTGCCGCCATGTAAACGAGGATCGTTCCGAACAGGGCGAGGGCGATGCCGACGCTGCCAAGGATGAAATATTTCCACGCGGCTTCGAGCGCCTCATGGGTGCGATAGATTCCGACCATCAATACGGTTGTGAGCGTAGCGAGCTCGACGGCCACCCACATCAGGCCGATATTGTTTGCGATCAGCCCAAGGTTCATCGCAAACATCAGGGTCTGATACATGGCGTGGTAAAAGCGCAAATGATTGGGCGTGAGCCGGCCGATTTCCAATTCGTGAGCGATGTAGCTGGCGCTGAATACGCTGGTCGTGAAGGCAACGAAGGTCGTCAGCACGATGAAAGCGTTGTTCAGATCGTCGATGAAAAGGTAATCTCCTGGCGGAGGCCGATCGAACAGGAGCAATACAGCAGCGATCAGAGTGACGAAGGTGGCCAGCACATTGAGGCGAGCCGCAACCCAATAGCTGGGCAGCAGCGCCAGCACCGCCGCAGTCACCGCGGGAATCACCAGCACGGCCGTCAGCGGCTCGAAAGAAAGTTGGATGAGTGAATTGTTCACCGCCGCTCTCCGCGAAACTCGTCGAGCGCCTGAAGCTCGACGGAATCGAACCGCTCGCGAATGCGGAACAGGAACACGCCGATCACGATGAAGGCGACCAGAACCGAGAATGCCACACTGATCTCAACAACGAGCGGCATGCCTCTGGCAGCCGTGGCCGCGAGGATCAGGCCGTTCTCGATCGACATGAAACCGACGATCTGGCTAACCGCGTTGCGCCGCGTCACCATCATCAGCAGGCCGAGCAGCAGAATCGACAAGGCAAATGCGAGGTCCTCGCGCGCCAATGGATCGGCCGTTTCCGCCGCCTTGAGCATGACGACCATCGAGAGCGCCGTAAGCCCCACACCAAGGAGCAGGGTCGGCCCAATGCCGACGACGGTCTCGATCCCCCGGTGGATGCCGAGTCGGATCACGACACGGTGCAGCGCTACTGGAATGATGATGCCCTTGAGCACGAGGGCGATCGCGGCTGGAACGTAGAGATGCGGTGCATTCTGGACGTAAGCCTGCCAAGCCACCGAGGCGGAGAGCACCACCGCATGCAGCGCAAAAACGTTGAGCAGTGCAAACATACGGTCCTGGTAGAGCAACATGAAACTCACCAGCACCATGCCGCCGGCCAGCATATGCGCGACATCGAGGGGAAAGGTATTCATCAGAAGCTCCGTGACACGAAGAGCAGAAGCATGCCCAGCAATCCCAGCATCAGGGCGATGCCCAAAAAATCCGGAACACGGAAGACGCGCATCTTTGCGATCGAGGTCTCGAACAGGGCGAGCAGAAAGCCGCCCACCGCGAGCTTTCCGAGGTAGCTGATCAAGCCGATCGCATAGGCTTCCAGGCCACTGCCCGCCAGCGCCAGTCCCCATGGCATGAAGATACAGGCGATCAACGAGAGATAGAGCAACAGCTTGAGGGCGGAGGCAAACTCCAGGACCGCGAGATGCCTTGCAGAGTATTCCAGCACCATGGCTTCGTGCACCATGGTGAGTTCGAGATGGGTGGCCGGGTTGTCAATGGGAATGCGTGCGTTTTCAGCCAGCGCCACGATAATGAGCGCAATGAGCGCAAGTCCAAGCGAAACGCGCAAGCTGGCATGGGTCTGCATGAATTCGGCGATGACCGAGAGTTGGGTCGATCCGGCAAGGAGGGCGAGAGTGAACACGATCATGATCATCGCCGGCTCGGCGAGCGAGGCAAACATCATCTCGCGGCTTGAGCCGATGCCGCCGAAGCTGGTGCCGACATCCATCCCGACAAGCGCCAGGAAGAACCGCGACGAGCCGATCAGCGCCGTGAGCGCAATCAGGTCGGCGGTCCAGCTGAACTGCAGTTGCACCGCGAAAGTCGGGACCAGCGCGGCGGCCACCCACGTTGCGGCAAAGATCAGGTATGGGCCGCTGCGGAACAGCCAGGATGCGTTCTCCGCCAGCACAG
>VAZH01000222.1 GCA_005884465.1 Alphaproteobacteria bacterium
GCTCCCGTTCCGCTTCCGCGCCCATCGCATTCAGATTGACCAATGCCGCGCCGATCCCGTCCTGGATGCGATGCAAGGCGTCGTTGTCGAGCCCGCGCGTCAGGCCCGCCAGCAATTCGGAGAGCGCCGCCGCGATCAATTCGAGCCCGCGTGCAGCGCTGATACGGATTTGACTGTGCGCTCGCGACGGCAGCACCAGGAAGGACACCAAAAGCCCGGTGACCGCGCCGACCGTGACCTCCATAACGCGATCGATCGCGGAATCGAGAGGATTGGCATGGCTCATTTCCGGGACCAAGAGCACGATCACCGCCGTCACGGTGGCTGCGTTAAGGCTGGGATTGACGGCTGCAATGAAAGCCAGCGGCGCGACCGCCAGCACCAGCAAAGCAAGCAGTCCGACCTCTCCGGAATGCGGAATCAGCACCGCGATGGCGCCGCCATAGATCGCGCCGCCCACGGTCCCGAGCATGTAATCACGGGTCGCCTTCAGCGATCGGCCGACGCTCATCTGAGTAACAATGAGCGACGTCAGCACTGCCCACAGCGGCAACATCAGATGCAGCGCGCTCGCAATCGCGAACGCGCCGACGGCCGCCACGGTGACCCTGAGCGCCAGGGCCAGCTGTGCCTTCCGGGACCGCGCCAGGGCGGACAGGCGTTTCAAGAAGGCTGTCATCTGCCCCGTTCCGGAATGTTACAGACCAAAATCCTTATAGACGACATCAGGCATGGCTGCTTCCCATCGCCCGCATCCGGCTTGAAAGCCGGAATCAGCCCGCCTACCCTGTGCAGAAACAGCGAGGAAACACGATGGCCGATGAAACCGCAACGCTCGCCGCCTACGTCGCCAACCTGAAATTCGAGGACATTCCGCACCAAGTGCTGGAACGCGCCAAGGTCTTGACGCTCGATTTTCTCGGCAGCGCCATCCGCGCGCGGCGCGACGCGGAATCGACGCCATCCCTGCTCAAAATGCTCGAAGCGCTCGCGCTCGATGGCAAGGGCGAATCCACCGTGTTCGGCGACAGTAAAACCTGGACGCCCGCAGTCGCGGCCCTGCTCAACGGCGCGCTCGGGCACTCCCTTGATTTCGACGACACGCATGCGGATTCCTCCCTGCATGCAAGCGCGCCGGTGGTGCCGGCCGCTTTCGCGGTCGGCGAGCTGACCTGCGCATCCGGCCGCGACGTGCTCACCGCCATCGTCGCCGGCTATGAGGTATGCTGCCGGCTTGGCAACGCCCTCGATCCGACCTCGCATTATGCGCGCGGATTCCATCCCACCGCCACCGCCGGCACCTACGGCGCCGCTGCCGCGGCGGCAAAGCTGTTCGGGCTGTCGAAGGAGCAGATCATCGCGGCGTTCGGCGTCTCCGGCAGCCAGGCCGCGGGCTCGCTGCAGTTTTTGGTCAACGGCGCCTGGAACAAGCGCTACCAGGTCGGCGCCGCCGCGATGAACGGCGTGATCGCGGCCACCTTGGCGCGCAACGATTTCGTCGGCGCAATCGAGTCGGTCGAGGGCAAGCATGGCCTTCTGGTCGGCTACAGCGACAACGCCCATCCCGACAAGGCTGTCGCCGGCCTCGGCAAAACCTACGAGACCATGAAGATCGGCGTAAAACCCTATCCGAGCTGCCGCTACACGCACGCCGCGCTCGATGCGCTGATCGCGATGCGCCGCGAGCACAATCTCACCCCGGACCAGATCAAGCGCGTCGAGATCGGCCTGCATCGCAACGGCATCACGTTGACCGGCGACGCCGCCACCAAGCGGCATCCGACTTCGATCGTCGGCGGGCAGTTCTCGATGTTCTTCACCGGCGCGGTGGCGCTCGATCAGGGCCGCTTCGGCTGGGACGACTACGACAGGCTGGGAGACGCTACAATCGATGCGCTCGCCGACAAGTTCGATGTGGTGCAGGACGATCGCCTCGAGGTCGGCCGCAGCCATCCGTTCGGCGCGCGTGTCAGCATTTTGACCGACGACGGTGTCCACGAACGGCTCCATGCCGACCCCTCCGGCGAGCCGGACTCGTTCCCGGACGCGACGGCGATGGCCCAGAAATTCCTGACGCTCGCCCGCCCGGTGCTGAACGGCCGCGCCGATGAGCTCGCCAACGCGATCCTGTCGCTGGAGCGATACGATCACGTCGCGACCGCGACGCAGCTCGGACGGCAGTAGGGCGCCGTTTAATTTCCAGCCGCGACGTGTCCCTTGTTACCGGTCGCGGCGATCACGTCAGCAACAAGCCGTGAAACGCCCTCGATGTCGTATCGATTTCCCGAAGTGCCAAGGCGCGCAATGACGAGCCGTTCGGATGGAACGATGATGACGTACTGCCCGAATGTGCCGCTTGCATAGAAGGACTCGGCGGGCCAGCCAAGACCAGTGCGGTACTTTGCACCGTAGCTGTCGCCGCGATTGGTCCAGAACCCCGCGCCATTTCCCACCCATGCGCTCTGTGTCGGTGCAGCGGAGTAGTTCACCCACCCTTCGGGCAGGATGCGTTTGCCGCCGATGATCCCGTCGTCAAGGTAGAGTGCGCCGAAACGCGCCCAGTCGCGCGCCGAGGCCAGCATCTGGCTGGAGCCCTCCGGCGTGCCGGTTGCGTCGAACTCCAGCGTGACGTTGCGCATGCCCAATGGACCGAACAGCTCCGCCCTCGCAAAGCGCAGCACATCCGCGGCGTGACCGCCGGCCGCGTCGCGGATCAAGTGCGAGAGAATGATGGTGTTGCCATCGTGATAATTCCAGGCGCTGCCGGGCCGGCTCTCGAGATCGGCGCTTTCGGCAAACGCTGCCATGTCGCGCGCGATATATTTCATCTGGTTGACCGGCGCGATGGCGCTGGCGAGCGAGGCATGGAGCGAACTGCCCATCGCCAATCCACTGGTGTGCCGGAGCAGATGGTCGATCGTGATCGCATGGCGGGGATCGTTCGGATTTTGCCAGGCTGCGACCGGGGCGGGCTCATTGACCGCGAGTTTGCCCTTACGTACGAGAATACCGATCAATGCCGAGGTGACTGATTTTGTCGCGGAGTAACCGAGGATCGGGGTGGCGATGCCATAGCCCGGCGCGTAGCGCTCAGCGACGACGTGGCCGTCCTTGAGCACGACGACGGCCTTGGTGTGGCGGAATGGCGGCTGATCGGGCTCGGCGAACGCGCGATCGAGCGCGAGGCCGAGCTCCTGATTTGCGGGCTCGACGAGCGAAGGCCCGCCAATCTCCGGCAGCAACACGTGCTGTGTATTGCTTGCCGCTGATGGCAGCGAAGCATCGACGGAGCCATCGTCACGCGAGATGTAGCAACCCAGACCCTCGCGATAGACGGCGTGGCTTTGCCCGCCACCAAGCAGCGTCACGGTCACGTCCTTCCGTGCACGATCGATCTTGTAATCCATGGCCCAGGTGATCAGCCCGGTGCCGGGCATCGCCGCTGTCGTCTCCGAGAAGACCCGATCCGGATCAAGTCCGGACACAAAGGTCTCCGAACAAAGGACATGCGCGACAAAGCCGGTCGCGACACTCGGTGCGTCGTACGCGCGAACCGCCGTCAACGCCAGGGCGCCGCATAATGTTGTCGTCACGAGGAGGATGATTCTATTTTTTCGGGTCACGATTTTCTCCGGCAGTCTCTCGCCATCATGGCGTGCCGGACATGAGCTCGTTCGCTGCGCGAGGGCTCGCCGTATTCGAAAATCGCAGTGATCGAAGACTGAAACGCCTCGCCGATTCCAAAATATGCAACCTATCCCAATGGGTTAGGCGGTCAGACGCGAGCCTCGTTGAGACGGCGGTATTCGGTCGGCGTGACGCCGGTGGTCGCCTTGAAGGCGCGATTGAACGGCCCGAGCGACTGAAAGCCCGCATCCATCGCAATGGTGATGACGGGCACCTCGGCCTGCGAGGGGTCCGCCAAAGCGGCCTTCGCCTCCTCGATCCGGTGATTGTTGAGGAAGACATTGAAATTGCGGTACCCAAGCCGCTGGTTGATCAGCCGCCGCAACCTGTATTCGGGCACGGTGAGTTTTGTGGCCAGCGTTCCGATGGTGATGCCCTCATGGCGATAGATGCGTTCGTCCGACATCAAACGCATCAACGCATTGAGCAGTTTTCGATCTGAAGCCCCCGACTCGCCGGAAGCAGCGGCAGCGGTGGGTTGTGCCTCGGCGGCCGGGAAGATCGTCTCCCCGCCAACGCGCATCAGCGAATAGGCAATCGCGATCACGACGCCCGCAAGAATGGCGGCATTCGCGGTAGCGAGAACGCCCGACGAACCATCCGCGGGCATTAAAAGCTGCAAGATAGCATTCACGACGGCATAGATGGCGGTTGCCACCACGACGAAAATCCGCAGCCGCCGACGCTCCTCGACAAGATCGGTGGACCAGGACGCAATGGTTTGCCCGACCGCCAGTGCTACGAAAACAAGCGAAATCACGCTGATGGCGATTGCGAAAATACGCGGGTCCAATGTCTGCGCGGGCACGAGTACGAGACAATTGATCAGACTTAAGACCACAACCGTCGCCCATGGCGCGGCATGCCAGCGGCGCACCTTGAATCCATCGTCGAACAGCGCCCGCGCGAACAGCCAGAACACCACGACGTTTCCGGTGGAAACCGCAATCAATACCGCATGCCACGGCGTCACCGGCGGTGCAAATCCGGAACTGGCGGTCACCGCATGGGCAGCCGAACCCAGCGCAAACGCCGTCGCCAGACGGCCGGCGGCAACGGCTCTGAAATCGCGAAACAGGAGCGCCGCCAGCAGGACCAGCAGCGTTGCCGTGCCCGCGCCTAGCACCAGGTCGATTTGCGATAGCATCAGTCAGGGTTTCCCGGCCGTCATGATGCCGCTGAACCTAGTGCAATCGATCTCCGGTTTCAATTTGCTGCATATGGCAAGCCCTGCCATTTGTCTCGCGACGTCACCCATACATCCGCGACATGGCCGAACAGGTCGATCTCGCCCTGCTTTTCGGCGCCGAGGCGCCGGGCGACCGCCTGCGACGCCGTATTTTCGCAGTCGATGCAGTGCATGATTTGATCGAGCTCGAAGGTCGCAAACGACCAGTCGATCGATGCCCGCGCCGCCTCGAGCGCGTAGCCCTTGCCGCGAAACTCGCGGGCGATACCCCAGCCGACCTCAAAGCCCGGCCAGCCCGGCGGAAACCAGGGTCCTACCCGCCCGACGAATTTTCCGCTGGATTTTTCCTCGACAGCAAACATGCCGGCACCGTGCAGCGCCCAATGTCCGGCCATCACTGCCGCGTTGCGCCATCCCACCAATTCGCTGGTCGGGGGCTTGCCATCGGCGGCAATGA
>VAZH01000237.1:0-1965 GCA_005884465.1 Alphaproteobacteria bacterium
CTGGAGATCATCAAATTCATGCTGGAGCAGGACGAAGCCAATGTGCCGATCGTCCAGAAGTGGATCGATAAATGGTTCTGGCGTGGCTATCGCCTTCTCTCCATCGTAGCGATGATGATGGATTACATGCTTCCCAAGAAAATCATGTCGTGGAAGGAAGCTTGGGAAATGTATTTCGAGGAGGGTGGAGGCGCTTTGTTCAAGGATTTGTCTCGCTACGGCATCCGGCTCCCGAAATATCACGAGGTGGCGATCGCGGAGAAAGATCACTACAGCCATCAGGCGTGGAGCGCCTTCTATCAGTATAGTCATGCGGCGGCTTTCCACACTTGGCTTCCCAGCGAAGCCGAGTCGGCGTGGTTTGCCGAGAAATATCCGGAAAGCTTCAACCGGCTCTACAAGCCGCGCTATGACCATTGGGCCAAGGAAGCGGCCGAAGGAAAGCGCTTCTACAATAACGGCCTGCCCCAACTCTGCCAGGTCTGCCAGATCCCCACATTCTTCACGGAGCCCGGCGATCCCACAAAGATCATGACGCGCACTGTCGAACATGGTGGGAGCAAGTACCATTGCTGCTCGGATGGATGTCGCGACATTTTTGTCGGAGAACCGGAGAAGTACGTGCAGGCTTGGCTGCGTGTGTATCAGATATTTCAAGGAAACTGCGGCGGGGCGACAGTACCGGAAGTTCTCGATTGGTATCATCTGAACAACAGCGCTGACAATCTCGACTATGTCGGATCACCCGACGAAGCGATGTGGCGAGACTGGCAAGAGCAACGCTCGAAGACCGCGGCCGAATAAGTGGATTGATCCAAAGCCTAAGACAGGAGAGGCGATATGCCAACTGTATCGATCGGGCCTTATGATTTCGCACCGAGAGACCGTGTTGAGAATTTCCACGGCAATCAACTCGTTCATCTGCTCTGGGAAAAGCATTTGATGTTCGCCTCGCCGATCACCGTGCCACTGCCGCCGCCCATGCCCTTTGCCGCAGTTATCGCCGAGCTGCTGCCGGCTTTGTACGGGCAACATCCCGACTTCGCCGCGATCGACTGGAGCACGGTGGAATGGGAACTCGACGGCGCAGCGTTCACTCCTGATCGGGGCCAGACGCTCGCCGCGCAGTGGATCGGGCACAAGTCGATGCTGCGCTTTCGTACCCCCGGCTTGAACGGTCTGGCCGGTGCAGCCTTCTGAGCGGATCGACACGATGGCCTATCAACTCACAATCGAGCCGCTTGGCGTGACGGTGGACGTCAAGGAAGGCCAGACCATGCTCGACGCCTGCCTTCGAGCAGGCGTCTGGCTACCGCACGCTTGCGGTCACGGCCTTTGTGGAACCTGCAAGGTCGCGATACTCGAGGGTGAGATCGCACACAATGAGGCATCGCCTTTCGCACTCATGGATTTTGAGCGCGACGACGGGATGACACTGGCCTGCACCGCCACACTGAGCGAAGACACAATCATCGAAGCCGATATCGACGATGATCCGGACTGCGAGCGGACTCCGATCCGCGACTTCCAAGGTGTCGTCGAATGCGCGGAGATGTTGACGGGCGACATACTGGGTCTGTCCATCACAGTACCGGACGCCGGGATCGTGTTCCAGGCCGGGCAATATGTTGCGCTGTCAGTGCCCGGCGTCGAAGGAGCGCGGGCCTTCTCCATTGCGAGTCCGCCCTCGCAGCCAAACCTGATCGAGCTCCACGTGCGGCTAGTCGCGGGTGGCAAAGCAACGTCATGGCTGCACGCCACTGCAAAACCCGGTCTTGCGCTTTGCTTCTCCGGACCTTATGGCCGCTTTTATGTACGACGATCGATATCGCTGCCCAGGCTTTTTCTAGCGGGAGGATCGGGTCTCTCCAGCCCGCATAGCATGATTCTGGATCTTCTGGAGCACGGGGAAACGCAGCCGATCACGCTGGTACATGGCGCGCGCACGGCGGCAGATCTTTACCA
>VAZH01000237.1:2008-8283 GCA_005884465.1 Alphaproteobacteria bacterium
CGGAGCAGCATGCCAATTTCCATTACGTCCCGGCCGTCTCCGGCGAGGACATCGATTGGGCTGGAGAAGTAGGCTTTGTCCACGACGTGATCCACCGGATGCACGGCGGGCGGTTTGATGGCAACCAGGCCTATCTGTGCGGGCCGCCCGCGATGATCGACGCATGTGTCACGACATTGATGCGCGGTCGCTTGTTTGAGCAGCATATCTTCACCGAGAAATTCCTGACGCCGGCGGATGCAGCGCAAGCCCGCTCCCCCCTGTTCAAGCGAGTCTGAAGTGGCAAGTCCTGGATCCGTAAACCTGAGCTGAATAGATCACATTTAAGAGACAAGGCGCGCCCACATTTCAATCTGACACAAATCAAGGGAGTTGAAGTATGACCGATCAATCAAAGAAAAAATCGGCTGAGCCGGTTTTCGATGTTGCGCAGCTTGCCGCGATAGAACTGTTCTCGCCGAAGATGGACGAGAGCATATCCTTCTTTACCAACTTGCTTGGCATGAAAGAAGCTGGTCGAAGTGGGCGGTCCGTGTATTTACGCGGATATGAGGATCCCTACAGATACTCCTTGAAGATTACAGAGGAATGGGCACATGCACATTCCGTGCAAGCTCGGAACAGGCACTCCAGCGGCGCGCAACCGTGCTCAAGGACTCAGGTCTTGGGGTCGGATGGCGCGGCGGCGATCTCGGCAAAGGTAATAGCTACCGATTTAAGTCGCCCGACGGCCACGACATGGAATTGGTTTGGGACGTTGAATATGCGCAAGTCGCGCCCGAAGACAAATCACCGTTGTTGAATCGTCCATCTAAGCGGCCAGCGCAGGGAATTCCAGTTCGTCGCCTCGACCATGTCAATTTACTTTGCTCAAACGTTACAAAGAACAAGGATGCCTTCCTTGATCTTCTGGGCTTCCGGTTAAGTGAACACATCGTGGCGGGCGATGGCTCCGAGATTGCGGCGTGGACGCGAGTTACCTCTCTTGCGCATGACGTCGCCTTCATGCTTGACGCGACAGGAAGCCGCGGTCGCCTGCATCACGTCTGCTATTGGTACGGTTATCCGCAACACCTTATGGACGTCGCGGATTTGTTCGCCGAAAATAACATCACGGTTGAGGCAGGTCCGGGAAAACACGGTATAAGCCAAGCGAATTTTCTCTACTGCATCGAGCCTGGCGGCAACCGCGTCGAGCTATTCGGCGACGCCGGATATCTGATTTTTGATCCGGCATGGAAGCCGATCACGTGGACCGAAGCGGAGCTTGCGCGAGGCATTATCTGGATCGGCTCTTCGCTTCCCGCCGAATTCTTCAGATATGGCACTCCGATTGTTCATGAATCGGTCGGAAGCGTCGCCGCCGAATAGAATTGGACACGGATGCAATGCGCAAAACTGATAAGACACGACTGCACTCGTCAACGATTGGAAGGTTTTTGCTTAGATCGTCGCCTCGTCAATTGGGCGCTGGCGGCAACCCCTCCGCACGATCCCCTGCAGATCTCTGGCCAGTCCGCCAGCCTGCCTAAAATGCCTGCCCAACGGCGCGCGATCCCGGTGCCCGGTTCTTTGTCTCGGAATCGGGGACCGGCCGAGGTCTGCACAAGGTGTTTGAATCGACGGGCCACGAATGCAGGGTGCGAGACGAAGCCTGGTCGTGTTGGGAGACAGCCCAGCGCGGCGGAGCCGTTGGCACCTTCGCCAAATGACATCTCTCCACGATGTGACGCGATGCCGGACCTAAATTGATGACAGAGTCGTTCGAAAAAACTGCGGAACGCCTGCGTGAGGCTTACTCCGCAACACCATTAGCGCCGTTGCGTGATGTGCTTGCCCCCGATGATGTGAATGGCGCCTACGCTGTCCAGACTATCAACACGCGTATATGGCTCCAGGGTGGACGGCGCATTATAGGCCGCAAGGTCGGTTTGACCGCAAAGGCCGTGCAGGCACAACTCGGCGTGGATCAGCCGGATTTCGGTATTCTGTTCGCTGACATGCAGGTCGCGGACGGTGGCCGCCTCGATCCGGCTCGCACGCTTCAGGCCAAGGCCGAAGCCGAAGTGGCCATCGTGCTGGCGCGGGACATTGATAACCCCTTTGCGTCCTTTCACGACGTCATGGCGGCGGCGGCCTACGCGCTTCCCGCCATCGAGATTGTCGACAGCCGCATCGCGGACTGGAAGATCAGCTTCGCCGATACAGTGGCGGACAATGCATCTTCGGCTTTTTTCGCCGTCGGCAGCGAGCCGCGCAGTCTTACGGGACTCGACCTGCGGACATGCGGGATGGTGATGGAAGCAGATGGCCGCATCGTCTCGATGGGTGTCGGCGCCGCGTGCCTGGGTCATCCGCTCAACGCGGCCGCCTGGCTTGCCCGCACGCTGGCTTTTCGCAGCGATCCGCTCCGCGCGGGCGACATCATCCTAACCGGCGCGCTCGGGCCTATGGTCGCTCTCAAATCCGGCATGAACGTCTGCGCCTCGATCGGTGGGCTGGGCTCGGTCGGGTTCGCCTTCGAAGCAGGAGATTGACGTTGGACAAAATCAAGGTCGCCATTATTGGATCTGGCAACATCGGCACGGACCTCATGGATCAAGATCATGCGGCTTTCTAAGGTGCTCGAGAGGCCGCGACCGAATACGGCCTGGACACGCGCGCGATCCTGGTCGAGCTCGGTCGGCGCAGGATGGTTGGCGGTCAGGAGGACATGATCGTCGATGTCGCGCCGGACATGGTTTGCTCACGCGAAGCGGTAGCGGCCCAATAGCGCCGGAGAGTGGCGCCGGAGGAAAAGATGAATGCACCCGTAAATAATCCCGAAATCGGCAGATCGATCGCCGCTGGACCCGTCATCACAAACTATCATGACCAAGGCAAAGGCAACCCGGTACTGATGATCCATGGGTCCGGACCCGGCGTATCCGCATGGGCGAATTGGCGGCTGAACATCGGTCCGCTGGCCGAGCATTTTCGTATGCTGGCACCAGACATGGTCGGCTTCGGCTTCACCGAGCGTCCCGCGAACGCGTCCTATGGAAAGGACTTGTGGGTCCGGCATCTGGTCGACTTCATGGATGCGGTCGGCGTGAAGACGGCCGACATCATCGGGAACTCTTTCGGCGGCGGACTGGCGCTGGCCTTCGCCATCCGCTTCCCGGAGAGAGTACGGCGGATGGTGCTGATGGGCAGCGTCGGCGTCTCCTTTCCGATCACGGTCGGCCTAGACGCCGTCTGGGGCTATGAACCCTCGATCGACGCGATGCGCGGTCTGCTCGACGTCTTCGCCTACAATCGCACTCTGGTGAACGACGAACTGGCAGAGTTGCGTTATCGCGCCAGCATTCGCCCTGGCTTTCAAGAATCGTTCTCGGCGATGTTCCCAGCCCCGCGTCAGCAGGGCGTGGACGGGCTCGCGTCGAACGAGAGGACGATTGCTGCCCTCGAGCAGCCCACGCTGATCATTCACGGGCGCGAAGACCAAGTGATTCCACCAGCCACTAGCCAGCGACTGTTCGAACTCCTCCAGAACGCCGAACTTCACATGTTCGGTCGTTGCGGCCACTGGACTCAAATTGAGCATGCCCATCGCTTCAATCGACTGGTCACGGACTTTCTTGCAACCTGATCCGTCGATTATTCAGAGGGTGAACGATCCGCAAACTACCGGGCGAAAGCAAACCATCCTCCCAACCATCTTAGAACCCCTTATAATTGGCCTAGTGCTACTTTTTGTCGGCGTTTGTGGAAGATCGCGGCTGTCAGTACAGAAAATCCGGCCAGCAACGCGGCAACGATCCGTGTCTTGTAGCGGACGATGATCAGGAGACCCGCGCCGATCTCAAACAGGATGGCAGGCCACAACAATATCCCCGGCACGCCCATAGCTTCCATATAGCCGCGCATGGTGTCGGCAGCAGCGATCTTCGAAAGACCGGACAAGATGAAAATCATTGCCATCAGAACTCGGACCGCGGCGGAGCCGTAAGACTGCGCTTGCGAAGTCATCGAAAGTCTCCTGACAATTAGCGTTGCGTGGGAGGATTGGTGGTAGAGAAGATGTAGCGGACGAAACGCCACTGGCCGTCGTCCTCGCGATGAAGGACGAACAGTTCCTGATTTGCCTCGGGGATCGGTGCCTGGTCGCTTGCCAGTACTTTCACGGTGCCGGTCGAGCGGGTGCGGGCAAAAGCCCAGTCGCTCGAGAGCGGACGGACTTCGTCGATCTCGAAACGAATGTTGAGTTTGATCGTGTCGAAGACATGCCGATAGGCGCTCCGAACAGCATCGCGGCCCACGACCGGAAGGCTGTGCTGCGGCATGAACACCGCGTTCTCGGCATAGAGCTCCATGACGCCGTCAATGTCGGCGGCGTTGAGCGTAAGCTCATAGCGTTGGAGCTGCTTTGCGATCGCGCCCGCGTCACTTGACGAAAGCGTCTGTGCCAGCGCCGTCAGCGGCAACGTCGCACTTAGCGCGATGATCGCCAGCGTGGTGCAAAGGATTTTGTACATCGTGATCTCCCATTGTGCGGCGATGATCAAAGTTTGACGACAAGCTTGCCGAGGGCCCGGTCGCTTTCCATGAGCCAGTGAGCCTGACGCACTTCATCGAAGTCGAAGGTCTTGGTGCGCAATGATCGGATACGACCGACCGTCAGCAACTTCCTGCGCAAGGTGTTTGAGTGGAGCGTGGATGGTCTCAACGTCATTCGCGTTGAGCGCTTTTTCCTAGGTAAGGACGGCTTCGATCGACACTGGGTTTCTCCAAGGTTGAATCAGCCGGCGCCGCCAGTGGACGTACATGAAAATAACCCGCTCATTTGTGGTAGGGAATATATAAATCTGGTATCACTCCTCTCATATTCGAGAGGAGTGATACATGGACCTCAACGCGGTGCAGATGTTCGTCGGCGTGGTGCGGGCCGGCAGCCTATCGGCGGCGGCGCTCCGGATGGGCGTTCCGCTGCCGACGCTCAGCCGCCGCCTTCGTGACCTTGAGCGCGACCTGAAAATACAGTTGCTCGAACGCTCGGCGCGTGGCGCACGACTGAGCGATGCCGGAGCCCGACTCTATGAACATGCGGTCCGCGGCATCGACGCATTGGTCGAGGGCGAGGAAGCCGTAAAAAGCGACCAAGCCCGCCTCAGGGGCCGTCTGCGCCTATCGCTGCCAACTGCCTTCGAACCTTGGTGGAAATTGCTTGGCGCATTCCAGCGTCAATATCCAGACATTCAGTTGAGCGTGTATGCGACCGACCGTCGGGTCGATCTCATCGAGGACGGAATCGACGTTGCATTGCGCGTTGGCGCCATTGTGCATGAAGCAATGGTCGCGCGGCGCCTGTTATCCTATCGACATGTGCTGGTGGCCAGCCCGGAGTTGCTGCGACGATTGGGCGTGCCCGCAACGCCAGACGCTTTGCACCGTTTTCCCTGTGCGGCGTGGTGCCGGGACGCGAACACGCAGGGTACATGGCGCCTCGGCGAACATGTTGTCGAGCCCAAGGCAGTGCTGACCACAAACGATTATCTGCACCTTCGCGATAGAGCGGTGGCCGGCGAGGTTGTGACCGAACTGCCTCCATTCCTGGGCGCGGAGTTTATACGAAGCGGTTTGCTATGTTGTCTGCTTACCGATCACCCCATGCCGGAACAGCAGATCAGTTTGATCTATCCGTCGCATCGCAATCCTTCCAGTATCGTTCGGGCCTACTTCGATTTCTGCCAGAAGCAGATGGCGCAATTCCTCAGACTTTCCGTTCAAACAGCTCGTGACGCGCACACGCTAAAAGTTCTTGATCCAAGGGAGAATGACTGAGGCGATTGAAAAAACTCCTCACGTTTCTATATCGATGCCCGGTTCTCGCGGTGTTGGCGCAACCAAATCATGCTCGGATGCCGAAGCCGATGAGGCTTCATCCAAAGCGTTCTCGAATCTCACCTCAAGTTTGTTCATCTAGCATCAAGTGGCTGGGTCACCGCTACTCTGAAGCGGAGAGAAAATGGTGCCTCTTCATAAAGGGTGAGGGCTTTCCGCGTCAGTAGTCGGCGAACTCCTTCACGTAGCATTCGGTCTTCCTAGCTACCCTGGCTTGCCGTTTCCGGCGAACCGAAGAGAACAGTTATGCGGCGACGCAACTGGGGAGGTCGATCAACCAAGGTCAAAGCGTCTTGCCCATAATTTAACTAAGCACCAGCGTGAACCTGCCTACGAGAAGCGTAGCGTCGGCATCCCTAGTCCGCGCGGCTTCCGGCTCGCGCTCGTGGAAA
>VAZH01000238.1 GCA_005884465.1 Alphaproteobacteria bacterium
GGCTCGATCGGGTCGATACAGGTGCTGCATCGATCGGGCATCGGCCCGGCCGACTGGCTCGCGCCGCTCGGGATCGATACGGTGCTCGACCGCCAAGGCGTCGGCCGCAATCTACAGGACCATCTGCAGCAGCGCGCGATCTACAAGGTCACGGGCGTTCGCACGCTCAACGAGACCTATTATTCGCTGGTGCGGCGCGGCCTGATGGGCCTCGACTATGCATTCCGCCGCCGTGGGCCGCTGACCATGGCGCCGTCGCAGCTCGGCATTTTCACCCGTTCGGATCCGCATCGCGGGCGCGCCAATATCCAGTTCCACGTGCAGCCGTTGTCGCTGGACAAGTTTGGCGATCCCCTGCACCGCTTCCCGGCGATCACGGTAAGCGCATGCAATTTGCAGCCGACCTCGCGCGGGACCGTGCGCATTCGCTCGGCCCGGGCCGACGAAGCACCTTCGATCGCGCCGAATTATCTATCGACCGCCGAGGACCGCCAGGTCGCCGCCGACGCCATCCGCACCACGCGGCGGCTGATGAAACAGCCGGCGCTGGCGCGCTATCGCCCTGAAGAATTTCTGCCGGGCCCAGCGGTGGGCAACGATGACGCGTCGCTGGCGCAAGCCGCGGGCGATATCGGCACCACGATCTTTCATCCCGTTGGCACGGCCAAGATGGGCACAGCCAACGATCCGATGGCCGTCGTCGATGAACGGCTGCGTCTTTATGGCATTGCCGGACTTCGCGTGGTCGACGCCTCGGTAATGCCGACGATAACTTCCGGCAATACCAATACGCCGACCGCGATGATCGCGGAAAAAGGCGCCGCGATGATCCTCGAGGATTCGCGATAGAGCGCGGTCGCTGGACAAGCGAAGCCGCTTGTCCGTTAAGCCGATTTGCGGATGGCGTTGTCGACCAGTGTCTTTCCCAGCGACCAGATCGCGCCGGGAACCTTGTGGCTGGAGGCAATGACGGAATCGAACGCCGTCTCGATCCAGTTGCAATCCTCTTCCGTGATGGTCAGCGGCGGCAACAGCTTGATGGTGTGGCTGCCGTGGCCGGAAACCTGGGTCAGGATCTTGTGGTCCTTGAACAGCGGCACCGTGATGAGCTGGCAGAACAGACCCTTGTTGGCGGTTTCGAGCACATTCCACGACGCCTTGAGCCGCAGCGATTTTGGCGGGCCGAACTCGACGCCGATCATCAGCCCCTTGCCGCGAACCTCTTTGAGCAATTCATAGCCGGGAACCATTCGGGTCAGCGCCAGCCGAAGCTCGGCGCCGCGCTTGGCGGCCGCCTCGACCAATTTTTCGGACTCGAGCACCTCGAGCGTTGCAATGCCGGCGGCCATCGCGAGATCGTTTTTCGCAAACGTCGAGCCATGCACAACGGCGCGATCCATTTGATTGAAGATCTTGTCGAAGACGTTCTTGCGAGTGAGCAGCGCGCCGACCGGAACATGGCCGCCTGACAGTGCCTTGGCGAGCAGCACCATGTCGGGTTCGACGTTCCAGTGTTCGACCGCGAGGAACCGGCCGGTTCGTCCCATCCCGGTCTGAATCTCGTCGGCGACCATCAAGGTGCCGTATTTGCGGCAGAGCGCCGCCGCGCCCGGCAGAAACTCATCGGTGGGCATATTGACGCCCTTGCCCTGGATCGGCTCGACAATAAAGGCGGCAACCTGGCGCGACGACAGCGCCTGCTCCAGCGCGGCCAGGTCGTTGAAGGGAATCGATGTGCACCCGGGCAGCAGGGGCTCGAATCCGCCGCGGAAGTTCGGATCATCGGTGAGCGAAAGCGCGCCATAGGACAATCCGTGGAACGCATGCGCGCAGTACACGATCCCCGGGCGGCCGGTGGCGCCGCGCGCGAATTTAATCGCAGCCTCGACACATTCTGCCCCAGAATTCGCAAAAAAGACCTTGTCCAGGTGGGGGACGTATTTCAACAGACGTTCGGCCAATACGCCCGCCAGCGTGGACACATCGAGTTGCACGAGATTGGGCAGATCGCTATCGAGGACGCTCTTCAAGGCCTGGCGTAGCGCCGGATGGTTCCGGCCAATCGCAAAAACGCCAAAACCGCTCAGTAGATCGAGATAGCGCAACCCATCGCGATCGAACAGGTACTGACCTTGACCCTTCTGAAAGCCGACATCGTAACCAATCGTCTTCAGGACCCGTACAAGTTGCTCATTCAAGTGCCGTGCATGCATGGAACTGCGCTGCGACTGGCGGTCCACGAACATCTCGGAAACGTCTAGATTGGAATATAGCATCAGCTACATACGTCGGTTGATGGCCATTTCGTCAACAGAAAACACTCAACGCTGCGGCGTTTTGCCCGCGATCGGATCATCTACTTAAGCATAGGTTTGACCCATGTTGCACTGCCCACGAAATGTCATGCGCACAGTAGCATATTCCGGGTTGTTTTTGGCGACAGGTTTTGCGTCGGCCCTGGCAGCAGATCCCACCGGCGATTGGAGGGTGGCGGACGGCGTCGCCAATATTCGGGTTGCAGAATGCAACGGTAGCATGTGGGGCGTGGTTGCATGGGAGAAAACGCCTGGCGGCCGCGACAAGAATAATCCGGATGTTTCAAAACAGAACAGACCGACCTTGGGAATGCCCATCCTGATCGATATGAAGAAGAAGCCTGGCGTCGATCAATGGCAGGGCCAAGTCTATAACGCCAAGGACGGACAGTTCTACAGCTCAACGATCAGGCCGATCGGGTCCGATCAACTGGAGATACAGGGCTGCGTATTGGGCTTTCTCTGTGGCGGTGAGACCTGGACCCGCGTCGCCGGTCCAATTCCCTCCAGTCCCGCCAACAGCATGGCCAAGGGCGCGCCAAAAACGACGGGTGCGCTACCCCGGAACGCCGCCCCAACGACGGGTGCCGCGCCGAAGACCGCCGGCTCCGTCAACCCGGTCCCCAAAACATCGGGTCAAAAGTCCGCCTCGGCCGATCCGGTCGGCGACATCTGTCTACTCCCGGACCTCGCGCGGTTTTCCCATTAGCGCTGGCTGGAACAACAGCACGGCGGCGAGCGTCGTGACGAGCGAGAGCGCCAAAAGCTTGCCCATGCTCGAAGTACCCGGATGACTCGATAACCACAGGCTTCCGAACGCCGTGGCTGTCGTCATCGCGCTGAAAAATATTGCCCGCGTCAGGCTCGACTGCAGCAGATTCGTTCTGCCCGACCGCCAAGCCGTTACATAGTAAATCTTGAAGGCAACGCCGATGCCAAGCAGCAGCGGCAGTGCGACGATATTGGCAAAATTGAGCGGCAACTCGATCAGCACGCAGATTTCCAGTGTCACCGCCCCCGCCACCAACAGTGGGACAAGCGTCAGCAGCACGTCGGTTATTCGCCGCAATGTCAGCCAGAGCAGCAGACTGATCACGACCAGCGCCCAAACGCCGGCCTCGATGAACGCTCTCACAACGAGCTCGCCGGATTTCAGAATCGATACCGGTCCCCCGATCGCGGTCGGCTCGGCGGCCAGAACCGCGGTGGCAAACCTGCGCAGTGTCTCGTTGTCGTTGGGATCACCGCGCGGCAGTGCCTCGACCCGCGTCAGGCCATCCTTGGTTTTCCAAGAGCGCACCAGATCGGGCGGCAGGGTTTGCAGGCTGACCGGCTGTGCCTGCAGCGAGTTCTTGAGTTGATCGAGCACCACCTTCAACGGCGCGACGAAGATCGCCTGGGTCTTGTCTCGCGTGGCTTGATCGGACTGGGCAAGCTTTGACAAGGCATCGGCCAGCCGCCGCGATGCGACCGCCCCGCGACCCTTGGCATCGCCGGCGGTCTTGAGCAGGCTGTCCGCCGATGACTTCAAGGCTTCGACATTCTCGTCGTCGGAGGGCGCGGCATCGACAGATTCCGGATTGAGCGCGGGACTAAGGATTTTGGCCCCCTGGGCGATTAACCTCAGCTTTGCCAGCTGGTCTTCGGGCACAAAACTGTTCAGCGACCTGACGCTGAGTACCTCCGGCAGCTTACTCAGCTTGGCTTCAATTTTCTTAATGTCGGATTCCGAATTCGTCATCACATTGATGGCGTTGGCGCCGGTGTTCGGATCCTTCCTCAAATCGAGAAATGTGGCGATCGATTCGACCTTGGGGCTTCGCAAGTTGATCGGGTTGAAATCGAACCTGAGGAAATAAAGCAGCGGCAGACCGGCGACTGCGACCAGAAGCGTGCCGACGACAATGATGACACGATGCTTTTCGAGGAAATGATCAACCGGCGCCAGGAATGCATAGCCGACCGGCTCCTTTTCGCCGGGTGGGTTGAGCAAGTCCAGTAAAGCCGGAAGCACGGTGATGCTCGAGGTAAAGGCGATGAGCATGCCTACGCCAGCGATCGCACCGAGTTCCGAAATGCCCTTGTAGTCGGTCGGCAGGAAGGAAAGGAATCCCGCCGCTGTCGCCATCGCGGCCAGTGAAAGCGGGACTGCAGAACGCTTGGCCGCCCTCTCCAGCGCAGCCCGCAGCTCCTCACTCTTGAAGCGCTCCGACCTGTAGCGAACGCTGTACTGAATGCCGAAGTCCACGCCCAATCCAACAAACAGAACGGCGAACGCGATCGACAGCAGGTTCAGCGAACCTACCATCATGAGGCCCA
>VAZH01000239.1 GCA_005884465.1 Alphaproteobacteria bacterium
CGACAAGCTGAAGGGCTATATCATCGACCTGCGCAACAACCCCGGCGGATTGCTGGAAGAAGCGGTGACGGTTTCCGACGGCTTCCTCGAGCGCGGCGAGATCGTCTCGACCCGGGGCCGCAACGCCGAGGAAACCCAGCGCCGGTCCGCGCATCCGGGCGATCTAACCAAGGGCAAACAACTGATCGTCCTGATCAATGGCGGCTCGGCATCGGCATCGGAAATCGTCGCCGGCGCGCTGCAGGACCACAAGCGGGCGACGCTGGTCGGCACCCGCTCGTTCGGCAAGGGCTCGGTGCAGACCATCATTCCGCTTGGCTCCGGCAACGGGGCGCTGCGTCTCACCACTGCCCGTTACTTCACGCCATCGGGCAAATCGATCCAGGCCAAGGGCATTGTTCCCGACATCGAGGTGCTGCAGGACGTGCCCGACGAGTTGAAGGCGCGGACCGACACCAAGGGTGAAGCCTCGCTGCGCGGCCATCTGAAATCCGAGGGCGACGAGAAGACCGGCTCGCAATCCTATGTGCCGCCGGACGCCAAGGACGATAAGGCCCTGAAGATGGCGGGCGATCTCTTGCACGGCGTCAAGGTCAACGCGACCGCGCCGACGACCGCCGACAAAACCTCGACCGACAAGCCTCCCAACAAGGCGGCGAACTGATCCAGGCCGAGGCTCACCAGCATTCACGAAAAAGGGCGGCTTTCGGGCCGCCCTTTTTGCTGGCGGTCCGGATTGCTCATCGCAGAGCCTGAAGCAACCTTTCGCGTACCGATCGCAGTGGCGCATCGCCACGGTCTTGCCTCGCGATGGTCACGATCCTGCCCCGCCGTGGTATCGTCGTCCAGTTGATTCGGGGAGGTCCATGGCAGAGACGGCCGACGATCTGAGCACGCCGCTCGGACAGGAGACGATACGCCGGAAGCGCCGCTACCGGTTGCCGTTTACCGGAACGCAAGCGCTCGCGGTGCTGCTGGGCCTGTTTCTGGTCGTGTTCGTGGGTTTTGCCATCTTCAACGACGATCCTCTCGGCGGCGAGCCGATCGCGCACATCGCGCTACGTCAGACAACGCCTGCGGGTGAAAAACTTGCCACGGCATCCCCAGACGCTTCCCAGCCGGTTGCGAAATCCGCACCCAAGCAAGCCGCCTCGACCGAACAAAAGACGGTCACCATTATCGACGGTTCCAGTGGCGCGCGCCGCGACGTCGTGATCCCCGGCGACGCCCCGGACAAGGCCGAGGCTGACGCCGCACCCGTCGTGATGGCGGGGATCGATCAGCGCCTGCTCGAAAAATCGCGTTACGGCATGATCCCGGTGGTGTCAGAAGGGTTGAAATCCTTCACCGTCTACGCCGCGGAGGCCGACCGCGCCAAGGCTGCAAAAATGCCTGTGATCGCCATCGTCGTCGCAGGTCTTGGCGTCGGTGCGGCCAAGACCACTGACGCGATCATGAAACTGCCGCCCGCGGTGACGCTGGCGTTTACGCCCTACGGCTCGGATCCCGCCAAACTCGCCGAACGCGCGCGCGCGATGGAGCCGTTCGATTATCCCGACAACGATCCGGGGCCGCAGACCTTGCTCACGAGTCTCGCGCCCGAGCAGAATCTCGACCGGCTGTACTGGCACCTCAGCCGATTCCAGGGATATGCCGGGATCGCCAATTTCATGGGCGCGCGGTTCGTCGTCACCGATGCTGTGATGCAGCCGATCGTCCGCGAGGCAGCCAAGCGTGGTCTTGGCTATCTCGACGACGGATTGGCGCCGCGCAGCGTCGCCCCCACGCTGGCGGCAGGTCAGGCGATGCCTTTCGCCAAGGCCGATCTCTCGATCGATGCAGTGCCGACATCAGTGGAAATCGACCGGGCTCTCGCCAAGCTTGAAAATCTGGCGAAGGAACGCGGAACCGCGATTGGCATCGCCTCGGCGTTGCCGATTTCGATCGAGCGGATTGGCGTCTGGATCAAGGCGCTTGAAAGCCATGGCATCATGCTTGTGCCATTGACAACCGCAATGCTGAAATCAAAATCCGGCTGAAGGCATGATCTCGAAAAGTGGAAACCGGTTTTCGGGTAGGATCATGCCCAAAGAAAATACGATGAGATTGATCCAGCTCCGCTGGATCAATCTCTGAGGTCAACGGATTGGCGCGATTTCGAGCCCCGCCGGGTTCCGCGCCGGATCATGGCTATGACCGCAAGAGGCCTTGACGGAATGGCGCGCTACGAAGACCTGCCCTACCGAACATGCGTCGGCATGATGCTGATCAACCCGGAAGGGCTCGTCTTCATTGGTCGCCGCGCCGGCGGCATCGAACACGTCGACGAATCCCACGTTTGGCAGATGCCGCAGGGCGGCGTCGATCCCGGCGAGGACACGTGGGAAGCCGCGAAGCGCGAACTCTACGAGGAAACCAGTGTCCGCTCGGTCGAGAAGCTCGGCGAGGTCGCTGACTGGCTGATCTATGACATTCCACGCACTGTTGCCGGCCGCACCTGGAAGGGCCGCTATCGCGGCCAGCGGCAAAAATGGTACGCGGTTCGCTTCACCGGCAAGGACGACGAGATCAATGTGGCGAGTCCCGGCGGCGGCGGCCACAAGGCCGAGTTCGTCAACTGGCGTTGGGAGCCGATGAAGAATCTTCCCAATTTGATCGTTCCGTTCAAACGGCCGGTTTACGAGCGCGTGGTGAAGGAATTTTCCAACCTCGCGGGTGATTAGTGTGGCGGCCTAGCTTGAGCCGATACGATCGTCAACAATCGGCCGTCATTCCGGATCGCGAGTGCCAACCACGATCGGGAGTATGGATTCCGGGCCTGCGCCATCCAAGTCGGCTCTTGCCGACTTGGCCAATGATATTTGCCCGAACTCGGGTAAACCCGAGTTCGGGCGGCGCATCCCGGAATGACCTCCGGATAGATTCAATCCAGGCGGATCAGCTCATCATGGCGGATGAAAAACCCTATCGCCCCAATGTCGGCATCGCCTTGTTCAACGCGTCGGGTCAGGTTCTGATCGGGCGGCGCTTTCGCGACGACGGACCGGAAATCATTCTTCCAGGGCTTGAATGGCAGATGCCGCAAGGCGGCATTGACGCCGACGAGAATCCGCGCGATGCGGTGATGCGCGAATTGTGGGAAGAGACCAGCGTGGCGAACGCGACCTATCTCGGTGAAACCGATTGGCTGACTTACGACTTTCCGCCGTTCACCGCGCCGTCATCACATCGCCTGGCGAAGTTCCGCGGCCAGCGGCAGAAATGGTTCGCGCTGCGTTTCGCAGGAAGCGACGACGAGATCGATCCGCTGACGCCGCGCAATGGCCAGCCGGCGGAATTCGACACCTGGCGATGGGAGCGGCTCGACCGCGTCGCCGATCTCGTGGTGCCGTTCAGGCGCGATGTCTACCGCACGGTGGCGCAGCATTTTGCGAAATTCGCGGGATGAGCAGACTTCGCCGAAGGGCTTGGCGCAGCACGCCGCGTTAGTGCATCGCCGTCGAATTGAGCTGGTTCTGGATGCTCTTGAAATGATCGAGCCGCTCAACGGCGCGGTCCAGTTCCGAACCTTCTTTCTCGGCGAGCTTGGCTTCCATGTCGGAAATCTTGTCGGCGAACTTGGCCCGATCCAGATCCTGCATCGAGGTGGCGACGTCCGCCAGCACCGTCAGGCCGTTGTCCGACACTTCGGCAAGACCGCCGAGCACGATGATCTTCTGATGGGTGCCGCCCGACGTCACGGTGAGGATGCCGGGCCTGATCGCAGCCACGACCGGTGCATGTCCGGCGAGCACGCCGAAATCGCCCTCGACACCGGGAACGTCAACCTGATCGACCTCGCCGGAGAAGGCGAGCTTTTCCGGTGAGACGAGATCGAAGTGGAAGGTGGCCATGCTCTTTCCGCTCTTTCCGCTGTCACCCGCGGGCTTGACCCGCGGGTCCATCAATCGAAAAACTTCTTCTTCGATGGATCGCCGGGTCAAGCCCGGCAATGACGAATGACAAAATTAGGCCGCTTCGGCCGCGAGCTTCTTGCCCTTTTCGACCGCTTCTTCGATGGTGCCGACCATGTAGAAGGCCTGCTCGGGCAGATGATCGTACTTGCCTTCGCAAAGACCGCGGAAACCCTTGATGGTATCGGCGAGATCGACGAATTTGCCGGGTGAACCGGTAAACACTTCGGCGACAAAGAACGGCTGCGACAGGAAGCGCTCGATCTTGCGCGCGCGCGCCACCGTGATCTTGTCCTCTTCGCTCAGCTCGTCCATGCCGAGAATGGCGATGATGTCCTGCAGCGACTTGTAGCGTTGCAGGATTTGCTGCACGAGGCGCGCGGTCTGATAATGCTCCTCGCCGACGATCAGCGGCGACAGCATACGCGACGTTGAATCCAGCGGGTTGACCGCCGGATAGATTCCCTTCTCCGAGATCGCGCGGTCGAGGTTGGTCGTCGCGTCGAGATGGGCAAACGTGGTCGCCGGCGCCGGATCGGTGTAGTCATCCGCGGGCACGTAAATCGCCTGGATCGACGTGATCGAGCCCTTGGTGGTGGTGGTGATGCGCTCCTGCAACGCGCCCATGTCGGTGCCAAGCGTCGGCTGATAACCCACCGCGCTCGGAATGCGGCCGAGCAGCGCCGACACTTCCGAGCCGGCTTGCGTGAAGCGGAAAATGTTATCGACGAAGAACAGCACGTCCTGGCCCTGATCGCGGAAATGCTCGGCGACGGTGAGACCGGTAAGGCCGACACGGGCGCGCGCCCCCGGCGGTTCGTTCATCTGTCCGTAGACCAGCGCGCATTTCGAGCCTTCGCCGCCGCCCTTCTTGTTGACGCCGGATTCGATGAACTCGTGATACAGGTCGTTGCCCTCGCGGGTGCGCTCGCCGACGCCGGCGAACACCGAATAACCACCATGCGCCTTCGCGACATTGTTGATCAATTCCTGAATCAGCACGGTCTTGCCGACACCGGCGCCGCCGAACAGGCCGATCTTGCCGCCCTTGGCGTAAGGCGCCAAGAGATCGACGACCTTGATGCCGGTGACAAGAATTTCCGCTTCGGTCGACTGTTCGGTATAGGCGGGCGCCGGCTGATGGATGGCGCGTTTGCCTTCCGCTTTGATCGGCCCGGCTTCATCGACCGGCTCGCCGATCACGTTCATGATGCGGCCGAGCGTGCCCGCGCCCACCGGCACCGTGATCGGAACGCCGGTGTCGGTCACTTCCTGACCGCGGACCAGGCCTTCGGCGGTATCCATCGCAACGGTGCGCACGGTGGATTCGCCGAGATGCTGCGCGACCTCGAGCACCAGACGGTTGCCGCCGTTCTGCGTCTCGAGCGCGTTGAGAATGGCCGGCAGATGTCCTTCGAACTGCACGTCGACCACGGCGCCGATGACTTGCGTGATGCGCCCGGGCTGGTTGGCGGGTGTAGCCATGAAAACTCTCTCCTTCGAATTCCTAGTCTCAAACGACCGTCAGCTTGACGGGGATATTGCCCTTGGTCGCCTTCGAGTACGGGCACACCGTGTGGGCTTCCTCAACCAGTTGCTGGAGCTTGTCCTTGTCGGCGCCAGGGATAGAAACCTTGAGCTCGACACCAAGGCCGAAGCCGCCGTCCTTCTGGTCCAGCGTGACTTCGCAGGTTACCCGCGCGGCCTGACCGTCGAGGCCGTATTTCTTGGCAACCAGCAGGATCGCCTGACCGTAGCAGGATGAATAACCCAGCGCGAACAGCTGCTCCGGATTGTGTCCGTCGCCGGCGCCGCCGATTTCCTTCGGCGCCGCCATCGCGAGCGCGAGCGCGCCATTGTCCAGCATCGCGCGGCCGTTGCGGCCGCCCTTGGTCGTTCCTGACGTGACATAGGCCATGTGCGTCTCCTCCTTTAAAGGGCTTCGGCGCCCGAGATGATTTCAATCAGCTCCTTGGTGATCATTGCCTGACGGGTTCGATTGTACATCAGGGTCTGCTTGCGGATCATGTCGCCAGCGTTGCGAGTGGCATTATCCATCGCGCTCATCTGCGAGCCATAGAATGATGCGTTGTTTTCCAAAAGCGCGTGGAAGATCTGCACTGCGAGATTGCGCGGCAACAGCCCGGTCAGAATTTCGTCTTCTTCCGGCTCGTATTCGTAAGCTGTCGCCGGGCCAGCATTGGCGGCGGGGGCTTCCACCACCAGCGGAATGATCTGCTGTGCGGTCGGCACCTGCGCGATCACGGATTTGAAGCGCGCATAGAACAGCGTGCAGACGTCGAACTCGCCGGCCTCGAAGCGGGCGATGACTTTCTTGGCGATGTCTTCGGCGTTGACGAAGCCGAGCTGACGGACCGCGCGCAGCTCGACGGTCTCCACGATCTGCTTCTCGAACGTGCGGCGCAGCTGTTCGTAGCCTTTGCGGCCGACGCAAAAGAATTTGACCTCTTTGCCCTGATTGATCAGCGAAAGCGCGTGCTCGCGGGCCAAGCGCACGATCGACGAATTGAATGCACCACACAGGCCGCGTTCGCCGGTGCAGACCAAGAGCAGATGCACTTGATCCTTGCCGGTTCCGCCCAACAGCGCCGGCGTTCCGGGCAAGGCCGCGGCGGCATTGGCGATATTGGAGATCACCGTGTTCATCTTCTCAGCATAGGGGCGCGCGGCTTCGGCGGCGGTCTGGGCGCGGCGCAGCTTTGAGGCCGCGACCATCTGCATGGCCTTGGTGATCTTCTGCGTCGCCTTGGTGGAGGCGATGCGGACCCGCATGTCTTTCAATGAAGCCATTCTTAGTTCATCCCGGCGATCCGACCTTCGATCCGACCGCAAGCCTCCCTTTCGTCATGCCCGGGCTTATCCCGGCCATGACGGCGTCAAGTAAACGACTTGGCGTAAGCCTCGACCACGGCTTTCAGCTTGGCGGCGGTTTCATCGCTGAGATCGCGGGTATCGCGGATAGTA
>VAZH01000240.1 GCA_005884465.1 Alphaproteobacteria bacterium
GGCCGCGGCCAGGCGTCGAAGACTGCGTTGGCGTGGCAGTCGGATTTATCGTACAAGGTGCGGCACGAGAGGTTTGCGTGCCATGGCGCATGAGCGGCCAGGTCGGATCGAACGTAGGTTGTCAGCAATAATGGCCGCCGACGTGGCCGGCTATTCGCGGCTCATGCATAACGACGAAGAGGCGACGCACGCAGCTTTGACGGCGCTCCTAGCAGACGCTGTCGAGCCTGTAATCGCAGAACACGGCGGCCACATCGTGAAGAATACCGGCGACGGGTTCTTGGCGGAGTTTCCGAGCGCGGTCGAGGCGGTTCGAACTGCGATGCAGTTCCAGAACCGTATCCATGAACTTACAATGGATGATGCTGAAGACAGGCGCATTGCGTTCCGTGTGGGCATCAACATCGGCGACGTAATCGTCGAGGCGCATGACATCTTTGGGGACGGCGTCAACATCGCGGCACGGCTTGAGGCCGTTGCCGAACCCGGCGGTATCTGCATCTCTCAGACAGTCCTCAATCACGCGCGCGATAAGGTGTCTTTCGAGGTTGAGGACGCGGGCGAGCAAACTCTGAAGAATATCGCCCGGCCTGTCCACGTTTACCGTATCATCATCGAACCCAGCCGGCGGCCTGCGACGCCCAAACCCGAGATTCCGGCGCTCGCGTTGCCCGACAAACCGTCGGTCGCCGTGCTGCCGTTCACCAACATGAGCGGCGACCCCGAGCAAGAGTTCGTCTCCGACGGGATCGCCGAGGATGTAATCACGGCGCTATCGCACTATCCCTCGCTGTTCGTTATCGCACGTAATTCGAGTTTCACTTACAAGGGCCGTGCCGTGGACGTGAAGCAGGTCGGGCGCGAGCTCGGCGTGCGCTATGTGCTTGAAGGTAGCGTGCGCAAGGCCGGCAATCGGATCCGCGTCACTGCGCAGTTGATAGAGGCGGGAACCAGCAACCATGTGTGGGCCGAGCGCTACGATCGCGATCTCGCCGACATTTTCGCTGTGCAGGACGAGCTTACCGAAGCGCTGACGACCGCCCTGGCCCCCGCCATTGCAGACGCCGAGCTGCGACGCGCCATGCGCAAGCCCCCGGGGAGCCTTGATGCCTGGGCAGCCTATCAGCGCGGTCTGTGGCATCTGAGCAAAGCCACCGCAGACGACGATGCGACCGCAGAGAAATTTTTTAAGCAGGCAATCGATCTCGACCCGACTTTCGGCGGCGGCTACAGCGCGCTCGCCTTGTACCAGCTGCAAACGGCCGCGCTCTACCAAAAGCTGGACCTGTCAACCGCGCAACGCTCGGCCGAAGCCTTGGCCCGCCGGGCGGTCGCGCTCGACGGCGCCGATGCGGAAGCCCGTTCATGCCTCGGCTGGGCCTTGCAAGCGCGCGGCGAGGCTGACGGTGCGTTGGCGGAGATCGAGCGAGCTCTCTCAATGAGTCCAAATCTAGCGATCGCGCATGGCCACAGAGGCGCGACGCTTATCTTCGCAGGGCGGCCGAAGGAAGGGCTCACGGCTCTCGAAACGTGTATCAGGCTCGATCCCCGCGATCCGTATCTCGCAGTACGTTTGTTGCACGTTGCGTGCGGTCTATATTTCTGCGGCGAATACGAGGCTTCGATCGTGGCCGCGAAACGGCTGATCCGGTCGTATCCCGATTTTCCGATGATCTACCGCTGGTACGCGGCGGCGCTGGGCCAGCTTGGGCGCCCAGCGGAAGCGAAGGAAGCATTGGAGAAGGCCGTCTCCCGCACACCGGCGGCATTCGACATGTATGTCCGCAACAGAGCTCCGTGGTTTCGGCCGGAAGACCACGCTCATCTCGTCGAGGGTTTGCGCAAGGCCGGCTGGAAGGGTTGAGGCAGCGTTGAAGTCCATCGCCGCCGGCTGATCCGGACTGCCTGTGATTTACAGGCGAATGTCCGCTTCGGGTCACTCAGGTCGATTTCGCGTCCTCCGCCTATGTCCGGTCCGTGGGTAGCTTCGGACATGCTGGTCCGTTGTCGTGACGTTGCGCTGGACGCCATTCAGGCTGCCAAACTGGAGCGGCGAATCCGGCACGAACTTGCGCTCGCGCTTATGTGTCCATGCGCGGCGGCGTTCGGATCGCGGAACTGCAGTCTCGCGGATATCTCTATCTGAGGCCTCGAGCCTAGCACCTTGGTGCAAAATTGCGCCGAGATATCAGCCAAACAGCTAGGTCTCCGCGGGATCGATATGTTGTGAATGGCGTTATGCCCGGAAGATACGCATATTCGCCTCGTCAACGCCCTTCTGGATTTGTTGACAATGCGCCTTCCCGCCGGAGAATGTGCGGGAACCCAAAAGTCGACCAGCTCGAACAGAACAGGGCACCATGAATCCCGTCAAAGCACTCGAACAGCACGGCCAGGCGGTCTGGCTGGATTTCCTGGCCCGCGGCTTCGTCGCCAAGGGCGAGCTGAAAAAGCTGATCGATCACGACGGCGTCAAGGGCGTCACGTCGAATCCGTCGATCTTCGAGAAGGCGATCGGCAGTTCCGACGAATATGATGGCGCCATCGGGAACGCACTCAAGGGCGGCGATCGCCCGGTCGCCGAGCTGTTCGAGCTTCTCGCCGTCGAGGACATCCAGCTTGCGGCGAATGTGCTGCGCCCGGTCTATGATCGCCTCAAGGGAGCCGACGGATTCGTCAGCCTGGAGGTGTCGCCCTATCTCGCCATGGATACCAAGGGCACGATTGCCGAGGCCAAGCGGCTTTGGAAGCACGTCAACCGCAAGAATCTGATGGTCAAGGTGCCGGCGACGCCGGAAGGCCTGCCGGCGATCCAGCAATTGATTGGCGAGGGGGTGATTGGCGAGGGGGTCAGCATCAATATCACGCTGTTGTTCTCGCGGAAGGTCTATGTGCAGGTCGCCGAGGCCTATCTGGCCGGATTGGAAAAACATGTCGCCGCTGGCGGCGATCCCTCCCATGTCGCGAGCGTCGCTAGCTTCTTCGTCAGCCGGATCGACAGCGCGGTCGACAAACTGCTCGACGAGAAGATCGCGCAAGCGAACGATCCCAGCGAGAAGGAGCGGCTTGCCGCGTTGAAGGGCAAGGTCGCCATCGCGAATGCAAAACTCGCCTATCAGGAATACAAGCACCTGTTCGCCGGGCCGCGCTGGGACAAGCTCAAGGCCAAGGGCGCCAAGCCGCAGCGCTTGCTGTGGGCCTCGACCGGCACAAAAAACAAAGACTATAGCGACGTGCTCTATGTCGAAGAGCTGATCGGCGCCGACACGGTCAATACCATGCCGCCGGCAACTCTCGAGGCCTTCCGCGACCATGGCAAGGTGCGCGACAGCCTTGAGGAAAATATCGAGGACGCCAGGCGTGTCCTCGCCGAGCTTGAAAAATCCGGCATCTCGCTCGACGCGATCACGGATGATCTGGTCAAGGACGGTGTAAAGCTGTTCGCCGACGCCGCCGACAAGCTTTACGGAGCGGTCGCGCATAAGCGCGTAGCCGTGCTCGCGGACGGCATTGATCGGCAGCAACTCGCGCTCGGCAGCAGCCTCGGCAAGGCTGTCGAGAAAAGCACCGAGGATTGGCGTGCGTCAGGCAAAATACGCCGCCTCTGGCAGCACGACAAATCGCTATGGACCGGGATCGATGAGGACAAGTGGCTCGGCTGGCTGCACAGCCCTGCATCAGCCGATGTCGCGGATTACGAGGACTTTGCCCAGCGGGTGAAAAGGCAGGGTTTTACCGACGCCGTGGTGCTCGGCATGGGGGGATCGAGCCTGGGGCCCGAAGTGCTGGCGGAGACCTTTGCCTCAAAACCCGGGTCCCCGAAGCTGCACGTGCTTGACTCGACCGACCCCGCGCAGGTCCGCCACCTTGAGGCTTCGATCAACATCGCCAAAACCCTGTTCATCGTCTCCAGCAAGTCCGGCAGCACGACCGAACCGAACGTGATGAAGGACTATTTCTTCGCCCGCGTATCCAAGGCGGTCGGCGCCGGCAAGGCCGGCCACCACTTCATCGCGGTCACCGATCCCGGCTCGTCGCTGGAGAAGGTCGCAACCAGACAAGGTTTTGCACGCATCTTCCATGGCGATCCAGCGATCGGCGGACGTTACTCCGTGCTGTCGCCATTCGGGCTGGTGCCGGCCGCGACCGCGGGCATCAACCTCCGCGCCCTGCTGAAGCACGCGCTCGCGATGGTGCGCTCCTGCGGACCCGACGTGCCGCCGCACGAGAATCCCGGCGTGCAGCTCGGCCTCGCCATGGGTCACGCCGGTCTGGAAGGCCGCGACAAGGTGACGATCCTGTCATCGAAGAAGATATCCGATTTCGGTGCCTGGGCCGAACAGCTGATCGCGGAATCCACCGGCAAGGAAGGCAAGGGCTTGATCCCGATCGACGGCGAACCGATTGGCGAGGCGGCGCTGTATGGACAGGACCGGTTCTTCATCGACATCAGGACCGAAGGCGAAAACGATAGAGCGCACGATGAAAAACTGACCGCGCTGGAGAAGGCCGGGCATCCCGTGGTCCGTATCGTCATGAAATCGGTCGACCACATCGGTCAGGAATTTTTCCGCTTCGAGATCGCGACCGCGGTCGCCGGCGCGGTGCTTGGCATCAACCCGTTCAACCAGCCCGACGTCGAGGACGCCAAGATCAAGACCCGCGAGCTGATAGCTGCATTCGAAAAGACCGGCGCCCTGCCCCCGGAGAAGCCGGTGATGGCCTCGGCGCGGGCCGATATCTACACCGACGACAAAAATGCCGCCGCATTGCGCAGGGCGGGCGCCGATGGCGACCTCGGCTCCTGGCTGAAAGCGCATCTCTCGCGCTCGGGCGCGGGCGACTATGTGGCGCTGCTCGCCTATATCGAACGCAATCACGCGCATATCGACGTGTTGCAGGACATGCGGCTGGAGCTGCGCAACAAGCGCCATGTCGCGACCTGCGCCGAATTTGGGCCGCGTTTCCTGCATTCCACCGGCCAGGCCTATAAGGGTGGCCCGAACAGCGGCGTATTTCTGCAGATCACCGCCGATGACGCCCAAGATCTTGCGATACCCGGTCAAAAGGCCAGCTTCGGCGTGATCAAGGCCGCACAGGCGCGCGGCGATTTCGACGTGCTGACCGAGCGCGGCCGCCGTGCGCTACGCGTGCATCTCAAGGGCGATCTCGAAGCGGGACTGAAGGAGCTCGATACCGCGATCCACAATTCGTTGAATTAAAGGACACCAATGCAGCTCGGCATGATCGGCTTGGGCCGGATGGGCGGCAATATCGTCCGCCGGCTGATGAAGCACGGACACTCCACCGTCGTTTACGACAAGGATCCGAAGGCGGTCGCGGCGCTCGCGGCCGATGGTGCGGTCGGCGCCGGCACGCTCGAGGATTTCGTCGATAAGCTCGAGAGGCCGCGGACCGCCTGGGTGATGTTGCCGGCAGGCAAGATCACCGAGGCGACGATCGATACGTTGTCGAAGCTGATGCAGGCCGGCGACGTTATCATCGATGGCGGCAATACCTTCTGGCAGGACGACGTACGCCGCGGCAAGGCGCTGAAGGAACGCGCTATCCACTATGTCGACGTCGGCACCAGCGGCGGGGTTTGGGGAATCGACCGCGGCTATTGCATGATGATCGGCGGCGACAAGGCGGTGGTCGATCGTCTCGATCCGATCTTCGCAGGCCTGGCGCCGGGTACCGGCGATATCCCGCGCACCGGCGGGCGCGAGGGACGCGACCCCCGCATCGAGCAGGGTTATATCCACGCCGGCCCGGTCGGCGCCGGGCATTTCGTCAAAATGGTTCATAACGGCATCGAATACGGCCTGATGCAGGCCTATGCCGAAGGTTTTGACATTTTGAAGAACGCCAATATCGACGCCCTGCCACCGGAGCATCGTTTCGCTCTCGATATTGCCGATATTGCCGAGGTCTGGCGGCGGGGCAGTGTGATCCCGTCATGGCTGCTCGATCTCACCGCTGCCGCACTCGCCAAAAACCCGACACTTGAAAGCTATTCGGGATTTGTGGAGGATTCCGGCGAAGGCCGCTGGACCGTCAAGGCCGCGATCGATGAGGCAGTCCCGGCCGAGGTTCTGACCGCGGCCTTGTTCGCGCGCTTTCGCTCGCGCAAGCAGCACACCTTCGCCGAAAAGATTCTTTCAGCGATGCGCGAGGGTTTCGGCGGTCACAAGGAGCCGCAGCAACATGCTGATCCGGCGCGGCAGAATGCGCCCGACATCGTCAAGCCAAAGGCCGGCCGCTCGTGACAGACGTTGCTCCACATCCGGACAGGCTCTCAAATCAGCGGAAGCCCGATCCCTGCTCTTTCGTCATCTTCGGCGTCACCGGCGACCTTACGCACCGGCTGGTCATCCCTGCCCTTTATAATCTTGCCGCGACCGATCTGCTGCCCGACAAATTCTGCGTGGTCGGCGTCGCCCGCAAGGGCACGTCGAACGACGCGCTTCGCGACAGCCTGATGAAGGGCCTGCGCCAATTCGCAACCCGTCCGGTGGACGATGCCGTCGCCAAACGCTTGCTCGAATGCGTCACCAGCATAGAAGCCAATCCGAGGGATCCGGCCTCGTTCGATAGACTGCGGGAGCGAACCGAAAAACTCGAAGCGAACCGGTCGACCGGCGGCAATCGGCTGTTCTATCTGGCGACGCCGCCGGATGCGTTTTTGCCGATCAGCCGCGAACTCGGCCGCACCGGTTTGCTGAAGGAGGATGGCGGCCGGTGGCGGCGGCTGGTGATTGAAAAACCGTTCGGGACCGACCTTGCTTCGGCAAAGGCCCTGAATGCCGAACTGCTGAAAATCGTCGATGAGCACCAGATCTATCGGATCGATCATTACCTCGGCAAAGAAACGGTTCAGAACATCCTGGTGCTGCGCTTCGCCAATGGCATGTTCGAGCCGATCTGGAATCGCAATCATATCGATCATATCCAGATCACCGTCGACGAGAAGCTCGGCGTCGGCCATCGCGGCAGTTTCTATGACTCAACCGGCGCGTTGCGCGACATGGTGCCCAACCATCTGTTCCAACTGCTGTCACTGGTCGCCATGGAGCCTCCGGCTCGATTTGACGCGCATGCGGTGCGCTCGGAAAAAGCCGAGGTGCTGGCGGCGATCCAGACCCAGAGCGAGGAGGATGCCCTGCGGAATTCCATCCGCGGCCAGTATCTGGGCGGCAAGATAGGCGACACCGTGATCGAGGATTATCGGAAGACCGAGGACGTCGAGCCTGACAGCACTACTGAAACTTATGTCGCGCTAAAACTCAATATCGACAACTGGCGCTGGGCCGGCATTCCCTTTTATCTTCGCACCGGCAAGGCGCTCGGCACCAAACGCACCGAAGTCGCGATCAAATTCAAGCAGGCGCCGTTCGCGATGTTCAGGTGCACCCCGGTAGATCGTTTATCGCAGAACTATCTCGTCATCAGTGTAGAGCCCGCCGAGGGCATCATGCTGCAGTTCAACACCAAGGTGCCGGGACCGACGATCACCATCGACGGCGTCGAGATGAAATTCCGCTACAAGGACTACTTCAAGGCGGAGCCGAGCACCGGCTATGAGACGCTGATTTACGATTGCATGATCGGAGATAATATTTTGTTCCAGCGCGCCGACAGCGTCGAAGCCGGCTGGCAGGCGGTGCAGCCATTTCTCGATGCATGGAAGAAGGCGGGCGCCAAGGGCCGCGAATTTTACAAGGCCGGCAGCGAAGGGCCGGCCGGCGCCGACGAACTCTTGAAGCGCGATGGCCGCAGCTGGCGAAAGCTCGGTTAGATCGGATGGCTCCGAGCGACAATCGCCATGTGATTACAGTTTCGGACGCCAAGGCGCTGGCGCAGGCCGCCGCGGACCGTATGCTGGCAAGGATTGCGGCGAACCGAGGTCGCGTGGCGATTTGCCTGACCGGCGGGTCGAGCCCGAAGCAACTCTATCAATTGCTCGCGACGGAGGCCTATCGAAGCCGGATACCGTGGGACCGGGTGCACTGGTTCATCGGTGACGAGCGCTTTGTTGCGGCGGACGATCCCCTCAACAACATGGGGACCGCGCGGCGGATGTTTCTGGATAGCTATGCGCCGGCTTCCAACATCCATCCGATTCCGACCGACACCGCCAATCCCCAGGAGGCCGCGCGCCGCTACGAAAGCGAGTTGAAATCGTTCTACGGCGCGGATCGCCTGGATGCGACCCGGCCATTGTTCGATGTCGTCTTGATGGGTATCGGACCCGATGGCCATACCGCCTCGCTGTTTCCCAATTATCCAGCCCTCGAAGAGACCGACCGCTGGGTGGTGGGCGTCCCCGAGGCGCATGTCGAGCCATTTGTCCCGCGGGTGACATTGACCTTGCCGGCGCTCGGCTCCTGCCGCGAAATGCTGTTCGAGGTTTC
>VAZH01000304.1 GCA_005884465.1 Alphaproteobacteria bacterium
GCTGAGCGCGGCCAAGGGTTCATTGATCATCGTCAGTTCGACCGCCGCCTATCATTCGACCAAGGGCAATCCGGCCTACAATGCCTCGAAAACCGGCGCGGTCGGATTGACCCGAACGCTTGGCCAGGCGTGGGCGGAAAACGGCATTCGCGTCAACGGCATCGCGCCAGGCCTGGTCGACACCAAGATGACCAGGGTCACGACATCGAATCCGAAGCGGCTCGAGGGCGCGATCGAGCGGATACCGCTGAAGCGGCTGGGAACGCCGGCCGACATGGCGGGCGCCGCGCTGTTTCTGGCGTCGCCGCTGGCCTCCTACATGGTCGGTCAAACCCTTGTCGTGGATGGCGGCCTCATTCTGTAAGCCTTAGGAACCGGATCGCGTCTCATCGGTTAGCTCCCCGCCAATCTCAAGGAGAGAATGCGATGGATAAGGATCGGATCGCCGGCACGGCCAAGGATGTCGCTGGTAAAGTCGAAGGCGCAGTCGGCGATATGGCCGGCGATACGAAAACCCAGGCTTCCGGCCGCGTCCGCGAGGCGGCAGGCACGGTGCAGAATCTGTACGGCCAGGCCAAGGATGCCGCGCGCGAGGTCAAGGATACCGCGCGCGAAGCCACCGATGCCGCCGTCGGCTACGCCAAGGACGCTTATGAGAACAGCGGCGACACCTTCCGCGAAGGTTCTCAAGCCGTGGCGAAGAAAGTGCAGGAGAATCCGCTCGGCGCGCTGTTGGTCGCAGCTGGCGTCGGCTTTGCGCTGGCGCTCTTGATGACGCGCCCGCCGCGCCGTCCGCCACCGCGCTGGCGATATTACAACTGAGCCGAGCGACATAGCTCGTCATTCCCCGATGTGCAATTGCACATCTGAGGACACGCGTCTTCGCGTGGACCCGGAATCCAGAAGTTAGTGCACGAGATTCCGGGTTCGCGCTTGCGTGCGCCCCGGAATGACAGCTGATACAACGATCAGTCTACCGCCCGAAAAAGCCCGGTGCCCACGCCGACGGTCCGACATTGCCCGGCGGGCGCGGAACATTGCTCGGTGGCGGCGGCGGTCGCTGCGTATTTCCAAAAAAGTCCCGTGGTGCAGGTGCACTGGATTGGACCGGGCGAGGCTTTTTCGGCTTCGGCGGCGCGCCGGGTGCCGCTGCCGCTCCATCAGGCGAGCCGGATGCCGATGGAGTTTCGCCCTTGGCCTGTTCACGTCCGACTTCGCGGCGCGGCCAGGCGAAATCATCGGCGCGACCGGCGGGCGGCGCGAGCGGCTCGCCCTTGACCAGCGTTCGCGCGGCGAGCGCATCGACCGCGGCCGGGCGCGAGCCGGAGCCGCCGAGCAATTGATCGGTGCCGACCGAGGATGCCACCAGCGGCAGGATCGGTCCGGCCAGCGGACGCGGCGCCGGCTGCCCCGGCAGTGCGTTGGCGTCGGGCGTTGCCGGCTCGGTCGGCAGCGCAATCGGCGCGGAACGCGAAGCGAGCAGCCGCGTGATCTCGCGCTCGACATAATGCGCGAGCTTGCGCGCGCCGGGCTTGGTGAAATACACGCCGTCGTAAGAACGCAGCTGTCGGATCTGGCCCTCGAAGTCGGGCCCCTTCTGCAGGAAGCGGCCGGCCTCGTCGACAAATCCGTCCCAGACATCGACATAGGTGATGCCGGCCTTGCTGGCGGCCTCGCGATACAGCGAATCAAGGAACAACATATCCGCCGTCGCCTTGGCGCCGCGCACTGCGGGCAGGCCAACCCACAGCACCGGCACACCCTTGGATTTCATGACGCCGATCATCTCGTCGATTTTCCTGGTGTAGAGTTCGACCCAGCGCTCCTCGCGAAACTCGTAAAGGCCGTTCGGCGAGCGCGCGCTCTTCTCCGGCGTGGTGGCCGGCGGCGCATCGCTGTTGTCGGCGGCATCGTCCGGAGACAATTCGGTATCGACCGCTTTGTCGTCGGGCTTTGCGGCGGTATCGGTTGCGCCACCCGGCTTCGCGCCGGATTTTTGGTCTCCAGGCTTGGCCTCCGGTTTGGCTTTGGCGTCCTTCTTGTCGGTCTTTTTGTCGGCTGACTTGCTGTCCGGTTTTTCGACGACGGGCTCGCGTATCGCCATGCGGTCGTTGAGCCCGAGCATCACGACGATGGCGTCCGGCTTCTCGGTGGGGAGAATGCCTTTGGCGGCGGCGGGCCAATCGGCCGGATCGCCCTTGGGCTGATATTTGATGAGGCCGGAGACGGTCTTGTGCTTGCGGATCACGCCCATGTCAGGCCGCTCGGCATAGGCATCCTCGAGACCGTAGGCAAGCCAGTCGGCCATCGCATCGCCGAGCACCAGCACGTTGCGCTCCGGCGCGCTCTCGCGCTTCTCCGGCGGCGGCGCCTTGGAAAAATCCTCGCGGATCACCTTTTTCGGCGCCTGCTGCTGGAATGGCGCGAAAAAATCGCCGCCGAACCAGCCGCCGCCACCGCCGTATCCACCGCCGCGCGGCGGCGGCGGCCGCTGCGGTCCACCGAAATTATTGCCGAAATTGAAGAACTGCGCGGAGGCTGGTGCGGCGATCCCGACCAGTAGCGCGAGCGCAACCGCCAGCGCGACCAGCGGGCCGGATTCGGTGAACACGCGCAGAAAGGATTTTGTCTTTGGCATGCGGCTCGGCCGTAATGGATGGCAATCACTATTATAGCGGAATCAGGCCGCAAGCGGGCAGAATCCTCACCATAAACCGGGCATCGGCCGCCGCCGTCAAGCTCGCCGGGGAAATGCCTGATTCAGGGTAACTTTTGGAACGGAGAACGGCGTTTTACCGCCCCCTGAGCCGCTCCAGCACGTCGGAGGAGGCAAATCCGTCCGCAGGCGCCCCGATCGAGGCCTGGAAGCCGCGCAGCGCCTCGCGCGTCTGGCCGCCGAGCTGGCCGTCGGGGGTGCCGCGATAGAAGCCGCGCTGCGCCAGCAGCTGCTGCAGCTCCAGCCGCTCGGCGCGCGTCAGCTCCCGTTCCTGGCGCGGCCAGGGCTGCACGAACGGCGCGCCGCCGCGCAAGCGGTCGGCAAAGTGGCCGATCGCCAGCGCGTAAGCCTCTGCCGGATTGTACTTCATGATCACCCGGAAATTCTGCAGCATCAGAAAACCCGGGCCCTCGGCACCGGCCGGCGCCAGCAGATAGGCCTTGTCGCCCGCGTGCGGGAACGGCTGGCCGCCGGCGCGCTTGAGGCCAAGATGCTCCCACTGCGCGATGGTCATCGCTTTCGCCCGATCCGCCAGCATGTAATTGAAGCCCGGGGGCACCACGACCTCGTAGCCCCAGCTCTGGCCGGGCTGCCAGCCGTCCTTTTTCAGGTTGTTGGCGGTGGAGGCGATCAGGTCGGCGGGATTGTCGACCACGTCGCGGCGGCCGTCGCCGTCGGCATCCACGGCGTAGCGCTTGAAGGCGGTCGGCATGAACTGCGTCGGCCCGAACGCGCCGGCCCAGGAGCCGCGCAGCTGCTCGGGGCGCAAATCGCCGCGGTGCAGGATTTCCAGCGCCGAGAGGAATTCGTCCCGAAAATATTTCTGGCGGCGGCCGATGCAGGAAAGGGTTGCGGTGGATTGCAACACGTTGCGATCGCCCATCTGGGTGGAGTAGTTCGACTCGATGCCCCAGATCGCGGCGATCGCATAGCGGTCGACCCCGTAGGCTTTTTCTACCGCGTTGAACTGCGGTTTGTATGTGGCCAGGATCTCGCGGCCCTTGGCGAGGCGGTTATCGTTGACCAGGATGTCGAGATAATCCCAGATCGACTTGGTGAATTCCGGCTGCGAATCCATCAAATCCATGATGCGCAGATCGGGCTCTAGGCCTGCGGTAAAGCGCTGAAAACTTTGTTGCGAGATGTTGCGGCGTGCGGCGTCGGGCCACATCGAGGCGACACAATTTTCGAAATTCGCCGCCGCTTGGCGGATCGCGCTCGCAGTCATCAGCGGATGGCCAGAGGCGCCGTCCTCGCCGCTCCAGGGCGGCGCCGCGCTGCTCGCGGCGGGCGCCGCTTGCGCCTGCGCCGAGGCGCCGGGCCGCTGGGGCGACGGAGCCGCCCGGCTGCCTTTCGAAAGCGAGCCGGTGAAGATGCTGTCGAAAAGGCTTGAAGGGCCGCCGCTGGACGGCTGCGCGCACGCCTCGCCGGACAGCAGCAGCGCTGCCGCGATCATGGCCGCACCGGTGCGGCTGCTCGCCGATTGTTTGGTCCGTCGCGTCATGTCCCACCCCGCGCTACCCAAGGATATCCCGCTCCAGGAGGCCTCGTCGCGGTTTCCAACAACTTAACAAAGGCGAGATTTTGTTGCTTGTTTCTTGCCCTCTTGCCAGGGCGTGGGAACCGGGTAGCACACGCTGAGTTCCTGTACGCTTCACGAACCCGTCGCGTGACGACACAACCGTCTTTGTTCCTGGCTGCAAACCGGCTACCAAAGCCCGATCAAACGCCCCTTCCGCACGCTCGCTCAAAGGCACCGCGACAGCCCCATGAAAATCCGCAAAGCCGTGTTCCCGGTCGCCGGCCTCGGCACCCGCGTCCTGCCCGCCACCAAGGCGATGCCGAAGGAAATGCTGACCATCGTCGACAAGCCGCTGATCCAATATGTGGTCGACGAGGCGAGGGAGGCCGGAATCGAGCATTTCATCTTTGTCACCGGCCGCAACAAGGGCGTGATCGAGGACCACTTCGACAGGGTGTTCGAACTCGACGCCACGCTCAAAGCCCGCGGCAAGAAGGCCGAGATGGAGATTCTGGCGCGAGACCAGCCCGAAGCCGGCGCCATGAGTTTCACGCGGCAGCAGGCGCCGCTCGGGCTCGGTCACGCGGTGTGGTGCGCGCGCGACATCGTCGGCGACGAGCCGTTCGCGGTGGTGCTGCCGGACGAGCTGGTGCTGCATACGCCGGGCTGCCTTAAGCAGATGATCGAGGCGGCTGGCAAGCTCGGCGACAAATCCAACCTGATCGCGGTGGAAGAAGTGCCCGCGCATCTCGCGCATCAATATGGCATCTGCGGCGTCGGCAAGCGCCACAAACACGGCAACCTGTTCGAGGTCGACGGCATGGTGGAAAAGCCGGCCAAGGGCACCGCGCCGTCGAATCTGTCGATCACCGGGCGCTATATCCTGCAGCCCGAAATCTTCAAGATCCTGGAAACCCAGGAGCGCGGCGCCGGCGGCGAGATCCAGCTCACCGACGCGATGATCGGCCTTTCTAAAACGCAAAAGTTCTACGGCGTCGAGTTCGAGGGCGAGCGGCACGATTGCGGCTCGAAAGCCGGGTTCCTCCGCGCCAACATCGCCTTCGGCATGGCGCGCGATGACTTGCGCGATGGCTTGCGCGCCGAGATGAAGAAGTATCTGGAGGAGTGAAGGTGAAAGCCCTGGCATCACCGCTGTCATTGCGAGCGCAAGCAATGACGTGCTTACCGGAGACAAAA
>VAZH01000305.1 GCA_005884465.1 Alphaproteobacteria bacterium
CGCCTGAGCGGTAGCAAGTCCTACCCTTTTTCGGTTGCTTTCGGATTTGGTTGTGATTTAATCAAAACCGAAAGCGAAATCGCCAAAGTGAACAGGCGAACGCCGGGGGAAGCGGCTTTTGGACCGGATTTTCGACCTCGCCATCATCGGAGGCGGCGTCAATGGCTGCGGCATCGCCCGCGATGCGGCCGGCCGGGGCAATTCTGTTTTTCTCTGTGAAATGAACGACTTGGCGAGCGGGACGTCGTCATGGTCGACCAAGCTCGTGCATGGCGGCCTGCGCTATCTGGAATATTACGAGTTCCGGCTGGTCCGCGAAGCGCTGATCGAGCGCGAAATCCTCTGGCAGATCGCGCCGCACATCATCCGGCCGCTTCGGTTCGTGCTGCCGCACCACGACGGGTTGCGCCCGGCCTGGCTGCTGCGGTTGGGGCTGTTTCTCTACGACCATATCGGCGGCCGCAACCTGCTGCCGCCGACGCGATCGGTCGATTTGACCCGCGACGAAGTCGGACGTCCCTTGATTCCCAATCGCTACACACGCGGCTTTGAATATTCCGACTGTTTTGTCGATGACGCTCGCCTTGTGGTTCTCACCGCGCGGGATGCCGCCGATCGCGGCGCCGAAATCCGCACCCGCTCGCGCGCGGTCGAGATCCGGCAGGCCGATGCAATCTGGAAGCTCACCGTCGAAAACACCGAAAGCGGCGCGCGCTCGACGATCCGCGCCCGCGCACTCGTCAACGCCGGCGGACCTTGGGTGGAGGATGTGCTGGCGTCGGGCGCCGGTGTCAACGCCAGGGCAAAAGTGCGGCTGGTGCAGGGCTCCCACATCGTGGTGCGAAAACTCTACGCGCACGACCGCGCCTACATGTTCCAGAACAGCGACGGCCGCATCGTTTTCGTCATTCCCTATCAGGACGATTTCACGCTGATCGGCACCACCGATCGCGATTACGACGGCGATCCCGCCAAGGTCAAAGCCTCGGCCGAAGAGATAAAGTACCTCTGCGATTCCGTCAGCGAATATCTGGCGAAACCGGTTAGGCCCGAGGACGTGGTCTGGACCTATGCCGGCGTTCGCCCGCTCTACGATGATGGCGCCAGCGAAGCCAAGGCCGCCACCCGCGACTATGTTTTCGAACTCGACACGCCAGGCGGCGCGCCGCTGTTGTCGATTTACGGCGGCAAGATCACGACCTATCGCCGCCTCGCCGAAGAAGCGCTCGAACGCCTCTCGCCTTATCTGCGCAGCGCCAAGGCGCGCCAAGGCTGGACCGCAAAATCGCCGCTGCCCGGCGGCGATCTCGACGTTTCGGCAATATCAGCGCTGGCTGCCGAACTCATCCGCAAATATCCGTTCCTCTCCGCCGCGCATGCCAACCGGCTCGCGTATGCCTATGGCACCCGCGCCAGCAAAGTGCTCGGCCATGCGAAATCCATCGACGATCTCGGTCAATCCTTCGGCGCTACCTTGACCGAGCGCGAAGTCAAGTACCTGATGTCATCGGAGTGGGCCTTGACCGCCGACGACATCGTATGGCGGCGGTCCAAGCTGGGATTGCGACTGTCGCCTGCCGAAATTGCCGCCATCGACGACTGGATCGCGGCGTATCGTGTCGCCGAACGTCCCTTGCTCGAGGCAGGAGGGCGGACATGACCGTCACCCTCGAAAAAGTCACCCGCACCGTCGATGGCATTCCGACCATTCGTGACGTGTCGCTGACGCTTGAGCGCGGTACCTTGAGCGTGCTGCTGGGCCCGACGCTGTCGGGCAAGACATCGATCATGCGGCTGCTCGCCGGCCTCGACAAGCCGACTACCGGCCGCGTCCTTGTCGACGGCAAGGACGTCACCGGCGTCGACGTGCGGCAGCGTTCGGTGGCGATGGTGTATCAGCAGTTCATCAATTACCCCTCGCTCACGGTCTACGAAAACATTGCTTCACCGCTGCGGGTGCAGGGCAAGCCGCGCGCGGAAATCGAGATCCGCGTTCAGGAGGCCGCAAAGCTCTTGCGGCTGGAGCCGTATTTGAGTCGCACGCCGCTGCAATTGTCCGGCGGCCAGCAGCAGCGCACCGCGATTGCGCGGGCGCTGGTGAAGGGCGCCGATCTCGTGCTCCTGGATGAGCCGCTTGCCAATCTCGACTACAAGCTGCGCGAGGAATTGCGCACCGAGCTGCCGCGCATTTTCGAAGCCTCCGGCGCAATCTTTGTCTATGCCACCACGGAGCCTTCCGAAGCATTGCTGCTTGGCGGCCGAACCGTCTGCATGTGGCAGGGCGAGATATTGCAGGCCGGCGAGACCTCGAAAGTTTATCGCCATCCCGACACGCTGCGCGTCGCCCAGGTATTTTCCGATCCGCCCCTCAACATCGTCGGCATCGAAAAGACCAACGGCTCGGTCCAGTATGCCGGCGGCGTCAAGGCGCCCGCCTCGGGACTTTATGCCGGTCTTGGCGACGGCGCCTACCGGGTCGGCTTCCGCGCCCATCAGCTCGAACTCGCCAGCGGAATCGCCGGCCGCCATGCCTTTCAGGCGACCGTCACGGTGACCGAAATCACCGGTTCGGAAAGTTTCGTGCATCTCAATCGCGGTGCTTCCAACTGGGTCGCCGTGCTGCATGGCGTGCACGAATATCCGCCCGGACACGTGCTGGATGCGGCGCTCGATCCCAACAATGTCTTTGTGTTCGACGCGGCCGGCGGTCTGGTCGCCGCGCCCGGCGCGATGTGAGGGAGATGCAGCATGGCCCGCATTGACCTCGTCGACCTCGCGCACTCCTACAGCGGCAATGCCGCCGATCCCGAATCCTTTGCGCTGAAGCCTGTTACGATGACCTGGCGGCAGGGCGGCGCCTACGCGCTGCTCGGGCCATCGGGTTGCGGCAAGACCACGCTGCTCAATCTGATCTCGGGCATCGTGACGCCGTCGCGCGGCAAGATCCTGTTCGACGCGGTCGATATCACACCGCTGTCAACCCAGAAGCGCAATATCGCGCAGGTGTTCCAGTTTCCGGTGATCTACGACACCATGACGGTCGGACAAAATCTGGCGTTCCCGCTGAAGAACCGCGGCGTACCCAAGGGCGAGATCGACGCGCGAGTCGCGGAGATCGCGCGTCTGCTCGATCTCACGCCCTATCTCGAACGCAAGGCGACACGGCTGACGGCCGACGCCAAGCAGAAAATCTCGCTCGGCCGGGGCCTGGTCCGATCCAATGTTGCTGCGATTCTGTTCGACGAGCCGTTGACGGTGATCGATCCGGAGCTGAAATGGCAATTGCGGTCGAAGCTGAAGGCGCTGCATCGTGACCTCGACCTGACGATGATCTATGTCACCCATGACCAGACCGAGGCGCTGACATTCGCTGATACCGTTGTCGTGATGCATGACGGCCGGGTGGTGCAGAGCGGGACGCCGGCGGAATTGTTCGACAAGCCGGCGCATACCTTCGTCGGCTATTTCATCGGCTCGCCCGGCATGAACATCGTGCCGGCCGAGGTCAGAGGCCGCGAGGCCCGGATTGACGGTCACGTCATTGCGCTGCGCCGAAACTATAACGGCCTGCCGGCCGGCGCCAGAATCGAAATTGGCGTGCGCCCCGAATTCGTCGACGTCGCGCCGCCGGCGCCCGGCCTGCTGTCCGCCGCCGTCGAGCGGATCGATGACCTCGGCCGCATCCGTTTCGCGCGGGTGCGAATTGGCGACGCCAAGTTTGCAGCAAGGGTGCCGGCGGGATTTTCGATCCCGGACAAGGTCGCGGGCCTGGTCTTCGATCCGTCGCACGTTCACGTCTACGCCGACAGCCGCCTGATCGAGGGATCAGCGTAATGGACAAGACCATCAATCAGAAGGCCTGGTTCCTGGTGCTGCCGGTGTTTCTGGTGGTGGCGTTCTCCGCCATCCTGCCGTTGATGACGGTGGTGAACTATTCGATGCAGGACACCTTCGGCAACAATCAATTCTTCTGGAATGGCGTCGGCTGGTTCAAGGAGTTGCTCGATCCGACAACCGATCTCGGCGAGCGGTTTTTGGCCTCGCTGTGGCGCAATTTGTTTTTCTCCGCCGTCATTCTCGCGATCGAGGTCCCGCTTGGAATCGTGGTGGCGCTGTCGATGCCGCGCGAGGGCTGGACGGTCGCCGCCTGCCTGGTGATCATGGCGTTGCCGCTGCTGATTCCATGGAACGTGGTCGGAACAATCTGGCAGATCTTCGGGCGGCCCGACATCGGCCTGCTCGGCTATACGCTGAACAGCCTCGGCCTGCATTACAACTACGTCGCCAACGATCTCGACGCCTGGGCCACCGTTATTGTGATGGACGTCTGGCACTGGACCAGCCTGGTCGCGCTGCTGTGCTATGCCGGGCTGAAGTCGATACCTGACGCCTATTACCAGGCCGCCCAGATCGACGGCGCCTCGCGATGGGCGGTGTTCAAGGCGATCCAGCTTCCGAAGATGAACCGCGTGCTGCTGATCGCGGTGCTGTTGCGGTTCATGGACAGTTTCATGATCTATACCGAGCCGTTCGTGGTCACCGGCGGCGGTCCCGGCAACTCGACGACATTCGTCTCCATCGAGCTCGTCAAGATCGCGCTCGGGCAATTCGACCTCGGCAAGGCCGCCGCGTTGTCGCTGGTCTACAACCTGATCATCATCATCGTGTGCTGGGTGTTCTATACCGTCATGACCAATGCCGGCGCCGAGCGCCAGCCAGCCAAGGGAGTCGCATGATGCATTCGATTCCCGGCCGTCGTCTCATTCTCTCGCTGTTCCTGATCTTTCTGCTGCTGCCGATCTACTGGCTGGTCAACATGAGCTTCAAGACCAATTACGAGATCGTCACGACCATGACGCTGTGGCCGCATCAGCCGACCATCGCCAACTACATGCGCATCTTCACCGACGAGAGCTGGTACTCCGGCTACATCAATTCGCTGAAATATGTCGTGCTCAATACCATCATCTCGATCTCGGTCGCGCTGCCGGCGGCGTACGCGTTTTCGCGTTACCGCTTCCTCGGCGACAAGCATCTGTTCTTCTGGCTGCTATCCAACCGGATGGCGCCGGCCGCGGTCTATGCGCTGCCGTTCTTCAATCTTTATTCGGCGATCAACCTGTTCGACACGCCATGGGCGGTCGCGCTGGCGCACTGCATCTTCAATGTGCCGTTGGCGGTGTGGATCCTGGAAGGGTTCGTGTCCGGCGTGCCGCGCGAGATCGACGAAACGGCCTTTCTCGACGGGTATTCGTTCCCGCGGT
>VAZH01000306.1 GCA_005884465.1 Alphaproteobacteria bacterium
CGAGAATCCACAAGATTTCGCGCGGCTCCTTGTATGACCCGTAATACAAGCCGCGGAACATGTGGATGTAGACGGCTAAAAAGAACATCGAGGCGCCGCTGGCGTGCATGTTGCGCAAGAGCCAGCCGTAGTTCACGTCGCGCACGATGCTCTCGACCGATTTGAAGGCCATGTCGGCATGCGGCGTGTAGTGCATTGCCAGGATCACGCCGGTCAGGATCTGCAAACCGAGCATCATCGAAAGGATGGCGCCGAAGGTCCACCAGTAGTTCAGGTTGCGCGGCGTCGGATAAGCCACGAACGAGGAGTGGACGAGACCCATAATCGGCAGACGGCGTTCAATCCACTTCAAGGCGGGATGGGTCGGCTGGTAGTCGGATGGTCCGCTCATGATGCGATCCTGAGGAAGTAAAACGACGCGACCGGTTTCAACTCTCGGAGATCGATCCGAGGCTCAGCCGATCTGGATTTTGCTATCGGAGACGAATTGGTAGGGCGGCACCGCCAGGTTGGCCGGCGCTGGTCCCTGCCGAATGCGGCCTGAGGAGTCGTATTGCGAGCCGTGGCAGGGGCAGAAGAAGCCGTCGTAATTGCCCTCATGGGCGATCGGGATGCAGCCGAGATGGGTGCAGATGCCGATCACGACCAGCCACTGGTCGTGACCCTCCTTGACCCGGGCCTGGTCCGTCTGCGGATCGGGAAGGCTCGAGACCGGCACGCTGCGGGCTTCTTCGATCTGCTTCTTGGTGCGGTTCATGATGTAGATCGGCTTGCCCCGCCAGAACACCTTGATGTCCTGCCCTTGGGCAATCGGCGTCAGATCGACCTCAATCGGCGCGCCGGCCGCGATCGTCGAGGCGTCCGGATTCATCTGGGAAACGAACGGCCAGAGCGTGGCCGCTGCGCCGACGGTGGCGGCGCATCCCGTTGCAACAAAGAGAAAATCACGGCGTGTTGGATTCTCCGCCGAAGACGCTGTCGTCACGATCACAAACCCTTTCCAAGCTGCGTCCGGTGGAACCGCCCCAGGCAACGCACATACGGACCAAGGGAGGCTGCCGGCGCCCGCGTCCCCCGCGGCGGCAGAAAGACCGCTTTTCCCAGCCAATCGGGCGGAACAAGCAGTCCAGAATCGTTCTATTGGCACCCTTGCCGGAAGAGCGCAAGCCCGCTATCGGCTGCCTAGCGTGCAAGGCACTAATTCCGCGCAGAGCGTTGATTTATTCAGAAATTTCATGGGCTACCGCGAGGGCCGTCACAGAAATGCAGATTGCGCTTTTCCAGCCCGACATCCCGCAGAACACCGGGACCATTCTTCGTCTCTGCGCGTGCCTTGACGTGGCCGCTCATATCATCGAACCCGCCGGTTTTCCGGTGTCCGACCGGCACTTCCGCCGCGCCGGCATGGATTATCTCGACCAGGTGACCATCATGCGTCATGACTCGTGGTCAAGATTCGAGCGATGGCGCAGCGACAACAGCTATCGGCTGATCCTGTTCACCACCAAGGCCGTCCGCTCGTACCTTGATTTTCGCTATGGCCCGATGGACATCCTGCTGTTCGGGCGCGAATCCGCTGGCGTCCCCGACGACGTCGTTACCGCTGCCGACGCGCGACTGGGCATCCCGATCAAGCCGGGCTTGCGCTCGCTCAATGTCGCCATGGCGGCGGCGATGGCATTAGGTGAGGCGCTGCGGCAAACCAGTCCCGCAACCGCGGCACAGAGTTAGGTAGCGCAGATGGAAATGTCCGTGATCGAGGATCGCAAGGCACGCGCGAGGAGTTGGTTCGAGCGCTTGCGCGATGACATCTGCGTAGCGTTCGAGAAGCTCGAGGACGACGCGCCGACATCGCTCTATTCCGGCGATGCTGCGCGCTTCGAGCGCACTTCCTGGGATCGCACCGACCATACCGGTCAGCCCGGCGGTGGCGGCGTGATGAGTGTGATGCGCGGACGGCTGTTCGAAAAGGTCGGCGTGCATTGCTCGACCGTGCATGGCGAATTCGGGCCTGAATTCCGCGCGCAGATTCCGGGCGCGGCCGAAGATCCGCATTTCTGGGCGTCGGGCATTTCGCTGATCGCGCATATGCACAACCCCAACATTCCGGCCGTGCATTTGAACACGCGTTTCGTCGTGACCACCAAGGCGTGGTTCGGCGGCGGCGCGGACCTGACGCCGGTACTTGATCGGCGCCGTACCGAGGACGATCCGGATAGCGTCGCGTTTCATGCCGCGATGCAGGCCGCCTGCGAGGCTCACGCAGCGGTCGCGAGCTATGAAAAATACAAGAAATGGTGCGACGAATATTTCTATCTGCCGCACCGCAAGGAAGCGCGCGGCATCGGCGGCATTTTTTATGACTGGCACGATAGCGGCGATTGGGCCGCCGACCTCGCCTTCACGCAAGATGTCGGCCGCGCCCTGCTGAAAATCTATCCCGAAATTGTCAGGCGCAATTTCGGCGCGCCTTGGAACGCGGCCGATCGCGAGGAACAATTGATCCGGCGCGGCCGCTACGTCGAATTCAATCTGCTCTATGACCGCGGCACCATCTTCGGGCTGAAGACCGGTGGCAATGTTGATTCAATATTGTCGTCAATGCCACCTGAAGTGAAGTGGCCATAGACCGCAATCATTGATAGTTGTAGCTTTCCGGTCCGAAATCGGGATCTCGTCCATGGCAGGGGATGACGCGAACCAAGTTTCGCCGGGCGGTAAACTGGTTCCGGAACACAAGGGTTGGCGGGGCCGGCTCGGCAGGTTTTTCGGCAAGACCAACAGGGTGCTGTCCTACGCCAAGGGCCTGCCCGTTATCACGCTCGTGGGCAGCCTGCTTGTTGGCTATTTTCAGTATCTCAACGCCTATCAGGACAAGGTCACCGCCCAGGCCAAGGAGGATATGACCGCGGCGACCAATACGTTCATGGAAATAGCGAATGCATTTTCCGAGGCGCAAACGCTGCAGCAAATTCTCTTTTTCGATTTTTCGGGTGCGCTCGATGACAATACCGAAGCCAGCGAGCAGGCCCTAACCACCAAGGACGCCCGGGGAATTTTCCCGGGCTATGAACACGCGCGCAAAACACTGCGTCAAAACAGCAGTTTGCTGGCGCGCAAGGCGGAAATCTACATCGACTGGGCCAGCGACTTCGGTCGCGACGCGGCGCAAGCGCGAACCCCGACCACCGATCCGCTGACCCAACCGTTGCTCGGAGCCTATAACTTCGATTGCGACGATGCCGCCAACTTTCCGCAATTCGAGACCGCAAGCAGCGAGAGCGGAAAAGGCGCTTCCGCCAAACCAGTTTCCGGCAAACCAAACGAGGATCCCTGCCAGGTTGACAAGGACCAAGGCAATTACGATCCGCCAAAATCGTATGTCAATCTCTGCGCCAGACAGAACGGCGCGATCGTTCCGAGCAAACCGGCCATCACGATCCACTGGTACAGTGCGAAACACCAGCTGCTGACCATGCACTATTGTTTCCAGACCCTGCATGCGCGACTGTTGCCGGCACGGGACTGGGCTTCGCAAAGCGATCTTAGCCCGCAAAGAAGGGCCAAGTTCCTGGCTGAGCGGGAGCAGACCCGGACCGAACTCGACAATCAGGTGATGCGGCTCAACGCATTCATGAGCCTGGCGATGTTTCAGATGGAGAACATTCGCGTGAAATACCGGCCGGTCGGCTTCGTCTGTCATATTCCGTTCGTCACCCCCGTCGTCAGCCTGTTCAGCAATTACTGCACTCCGGTCAGAACCGCGCCGATCCATAACCGCTGACCGCCTCAGTGCCGCAGCGCCGCGGAAATCATCACCACGCCACCGGCGATCACGGCGACATCGAGGATCGCGGTGTGAATATGCAGCGGCATGCGCTCGACGAAGGCTCTGGCGAGAAACGCTCCGGGCAGCGCTATGGCGCCGATCAGAAGGGCGAAGGCGAGCACCTGCGCGGTAACGACGCCGGCCAATCCGAACACGGAAATCTTGATGATGCTGGTAGCGACCGAGATCACCGCGTCGGTGGCGATCACGGCCGCGCCTTCGAGGCCTGCCGCCATCAATAGTGACAGCAGGATCACGCCCGAGCCTGACGTGCCACCCACCACGACGCCGTAGGCCACCGCGCCGGCGGCGAGCCCGGTGTCGCCGATCTTGAGGTCGTGGCGTCTAAGCAAACGACGCATCGGCACGCTTGATATCAGCATGGCGCCGATCACCAGCGCCGCGCCGGCATTTGTGAGCCGGGTATAGCCATAAGCGCCCAGCGCGGTCGTCAGTCCGGCCCCCGCGATCACGATCAGCGCGCGGCGGCGGTCGGCGTAACGGAGATAGGCGGCGAAGCGGCTGAGATTGGTGAAGATCGAGGAGATGGCGATGATCGGCACCACCGGTTCGGCGCCGATCAGGGGCACCAGAACCAGCGGCATCAACGCGCCGGTGCCGTAGCCGGCCAGGCCGCCGACAACGGCGGCAAACAGCGCGACGCACGCGACCAGCAAGAGTTGAAGCAAGGAAATATCGGCGAAGCCGGAAATGATATTCACGGCCTGTTATCGCGGGTAAAACGTGCCACAGCCTGGTCGGCGATGGTTTTGAGCGCGCCTTCGTCCAGGGGAAAATCCGCCGCCAGCCAGGCGTCTTCGGCCAGCGCCAGCACCTGCCCGAGCACCGGGCCTTCGGCAATTCCGCGCGCGATGAAATCGGCCGCCTTGAGCGGAAATTTCGGCGCGCTCCAGCGCTCCGGCAGGAGCGCAAGCTCTCGCCAATGCGCGGAATCAGTATCGCCGCCGGCGCGCGCCCACGCCAGCAGCAAGCGGTCGCGGTAGCGATTCTCGCCGAGCCGATAGAGCCGTCGCCGCGCGGTCGCCTCGTCCATGCCGCCGAGCCGCCACCAGCGGTGACCCATGGAATCCAGCGCCTTGGTTTCGGCATTGGTCAGCCGCAAGCGCGTCGCTACGCGTTTGGCGTCCTCGGTGACGGCGACCGCGAGCGCACCGAGCCGCCTGATAGCGTCAGGATTCCAGCCAAGCATGCGCTCCGCCGAGATCATCACCTTAAGCGGCCCGGTATAGGCGACGCCGCCGAAAATCGGGAGCAGCAAACCGCCATCCGCCATTGCGGTGACGGCGACGGCGGCGCCCTCCGCGACCATCAGCTTCAGCATTTCCATCCGCACGCGCTCGGCGGAAAGGCTGGCAAGACCCGCGCGCGCGCGAATGCTCCAGCGCTCCGGCAGGAGCGCAAGCTCTCGCCAATGCGCGGAATCAGTATCGCCGCCGGCGCGCGCCCACGCCAGCAGCAAGCGGTCGCGGTAGCGATTCTCGCCGAGCCGATAGAGCCGTCGCCGCGCGGTCGCCTCGTCCATGCCGCCGAGCCGCCACCAGCGGTGACCCATGGAATCCAGCGCCTTGGTTTCGGCATTGGTCAGCCGCAAGCGCGTCGCTACGCGTTTGGCGTCCTCGGTGACGGCGACCGCGAGCGCACCGAGCCGCCTGATAGCGTCAGGATTCCAGCCAAGCATGCGCTCCGCCGAGATCATCACCTTAAGCGGCCCGGTATAGGCGACGCCGCCGAAAATCGGGAGCAGCAAACCGCCATCCGCCATCGCGGTGACGGCGACGGCGGCGCCCTCCGCGACCATCAGCTTCAGCATTTCCATCCGCACGCGCTCGGCGGAAAGGCTGGCAAGACCCGCGCGCGCGCGAATGCAGGCGAGATAGCCTTCGCGATCGGGCTCGCCCGCGCCGAAGGCTGCGTGAATGCGGAAAAACCTGAGGATGCGCAGATAGTCTTCCGCGATACGCCGGTCCGGATCGCCGATAAAGCGCACGCGTCTTGCGGCGATATCGTAGAGTCCACCGACGTAATCGTGCACCACGCCGTCGGCGCCGACCGAAAGGCCGTTAATAGTGAAGTCGCGCCGCTCCGCATCGCGGATCCAGTCGCGGCCGAATGCGACCTTCGCCTTGCGGCCGAACGTCTCGGTGTCCTCGCGTAATGTCGTGAC
>VAZH01000269.1 GCA_005884465.1 Alphaproteobacteria bacterium
AACAGCGACAGCGATTCCGGCGACGCATAGCGCAGCCACTCGTCGATGGTGAGACCATTGCCCCTGGATTTGGAGATCTTCTGGCCCTTGTCGTCGAGGAACAGCTCGTAATTGAATCCTTCCGGCGGCGTGCCGCCAAGCACGCTGCAGATCTTGCCCGACAGCTTGACCGAGTCGATCAGGTCCTTGCCGGCCATCTCATAGTCGATGCCGAGCGCGAACCAGCGCATCGCCCAGTCCGGCTTCCACTGCAGCTTGCAATGTCCGCCGGTGACTGGAAGCGTGACGCGCTCTTTTGTCTCGGGATCATCGTAGGAGATCGTCCCCGTCTTCACGTCATGCGCCACGATCGGCACATACAGCACCTCGCCAGTGCGCGGGCTAATCGGCAGGAACGGCGAATAGCTCGCCGCGCGCTCTTCGCGCAAGGACGGCAGCATGACCGCCATCACCTGGTCGATGCGCTCCAGCACGCGCATCAGCGCCGCGTCGAATCTCCCGGAAGTGTAATAGTCGGTCGAGCTCGCGAACTCGTAGTCGAAACCGAACGTGTCGAGAAATGCGCGCAGCCGCGCGTTGTTGTGGGCGCCGAAACTGTCATGGGTGCCGAATGGATCGGGCACCCGGGTCAGCGGCTTGCCGAGATGCTTTTCCAGCATCTCCTTGTTCGGCACGTTGTCCGGCACCTTGCGCAGGCCGTCCATGTCGTCGGAGAACGCAATCAGCCGGGTCCTGATCTTGTCCTCGGTGAGCATGCGAAACGCATGACGCACCATGGTGGTGCGGGCGACCTCGCCGAAGGTGCCGATATGCGGCAGCCCCGACGGCCCGTAGCCGGTCGCGAACAGCACCTCGTCCTTCGGCTTCTTCTTCAGCCGGGCGACGATCGCCTTCGCCTGCTCGAACGGCCAGGCGTTGGATTGCTCGGCGAGCGCGCGCAGCTCGCTCGGACTGGAAGGAAGATCGAGGGTGGACATCAGGCTTCTCCAGAGCCGCGCAAATTAGCGCGTCGGCCCGCAAATGCAAAATAACCGCGAGCCACCGTCATTCCGGGGCGGTGCCAACGGGTCGGCGCTCTGCGCCGCCCGATGACAGGCTCCGCATCGAACCCGGAATCTCGAGATTCCGGGTCTGGTGCTAACGCACCATCCCGGAATGACCGAGCCTGGGATTTCCTAAAACGGGCTGACGGAGAAATACCGCAGCCACAGATCGGTGTAGCGGCCTTTTTCCCAGACACGAAACAGCGCCCAGTTCAGCGCCTGCCGCAACAGGTCGTTGCCCTTGCGCACGGCGATGCCGATACCCTCGCCGAAATAGCGGCTCTCGACAAACGGCCCGCCTGAGAACGCGCAGCATTCGCCGGAATCGGTGCCGTTGATCCAGAACGCCAGCGAGATCGCGTCGCCGAAAATGAAATCGACCTCGCCACGCCGCAGCGCCAGCCGCAGCGCGTCGTCGTTCGGATAGGAATGCAGTTCGGCGTCCGTGAACATCGCCTTGAGATAGGCTTCATGCGAGGAGCCGGCGACGGCGCCGACTTTCTTGCCTTCCAGATATTCCGGGCGGACCTCCGCCATCACGGCATCGCGCCGCGACACGAACCGCGCCGGCGCGCGGTAATACGGATCGGTGAAATCGACGCGAGCGCGCATCTGCGGCGTCACCGCAAGGGACGCGATGATGGCGTCGCCTCGGTTGCTCGCAATCGCATCGAGCAGCGTCTCGAACCGGCGCATCTGGATCGTGCAGGTGACCTTGATCTCTTCGCAAAGCTGCCGCGCCAGATCGACGTTGAAGCCGGCCGGATTACCGTCGGGGCCGGTGAAATTGAAAGGCGGATAATCGGTTTCGGTCAGAAACCGGATCACCGTGAGGCGGGACAGATCGGGCCGGTCCGGACGCCGCCTGGGGTCCCAGAAACCCGGCACCGCCTGCGGCGCGGCCTCCGCGCCCGGCTTTGCCAGGTTTTGAGCATAGGCCGGGCCGCCCAAGGCGAGCACCGCAGCCAGCAGAACGCCGATTGCCAACCGGGTCAGCGTCGGGGTTCCCCGAACCGTCCGAAGCGATCGTTCGATGAAGCGTGAAATGATCAGCAGTTGCATTGCCAGCGTTTTTCGAAGTGGACGGCCTTATAGACCATCCGGCTGATAACGCGAACGCCGTTTGCGTCGGGAAGCCAGGATCACAGGTACCGCTTGAGATCGGCGGCGGCTTCCTCGGGCGTCCGCTTCAGGTTGAACGGCGAGACGAATTTGCCGTCGCGATCCATCAAATAGATCAGCGCGGTGTGATCCATGGTGTAGTCGCCCTCCTTGAGCGGAACTTTGCGGGCATAGACGCGGTAAGCGGAAATCACCTTCGCCACTTCGTTGGGATCGCCGGTCAGGCCCTTCAGATGCGCATCGAAGCTCGACAGGTAATCCTTCATCGCAGCGGTGGTGTCGCGCTCCGGATCGACCGAGATGAAATAGGCGTTGACGCGATCGGCATCCTCGCCCATCGCCCGCAGCACCTCGGAAATCTCGAACAGCGACGTCGGGCAGATGTCGGGACAATGGGTGAAGCCGAAAAAGATCAGCGTCGGGCGGCCCCGCAGGTTCTTTTCGGTCACCGTCTGGCCGGCCTGGTCGGTCAGCTGAAACGGTCCTCCGATCGCGGCAGGCGCAGCCACATTCCGCAATCCACCGAGCGCCCACAGCATCAGCACCAGCCCAACCAGGAGGCTGCCGGCGAATGCCGCGACAATGACCAGCGGGCGGGTGGTCCGATCCATTACGAAATTCCCTGTTGTGTGATCAGAAGCAGGTGGCGATGCCGGACGCAATCATCTCGAAGAACACCGCCGTCCCGTAATGAAACCACAGCGCCAGCGCGGCGAGCAGGATCGCGGCGCCGAGAACCACGCCGCCGACCGCAATCGCCGGCCCAATCCTGCGCGCCGGCCGCAACATACCGGGCATCCGCTGCCGGGTGGAAATTGGCTGAGCCATGCACGAACTCGTTGAGCCCGCGTATTCCGATCGCAAAACCGGAGGCCGTTTTTGCGGAATACGCGCTGACGAACAAGCATCAATGACCGGCGTTTCCGCCGGTCATCTGCCCGTCATGTTCAGATAGGGCTAGTCGGGCTCGCGGGCAAGCACGGCGGGAGCAGGGGCGATCAGCTCACGGTGACGCAAATCGCGATCCCGGCGGGCTGCCGATGGCCGAGGTGTGGCGGCCTGGGCATCGAGATAGCAGGGCCGGTACATGCTCATCAATTGCTTGCCGCGCAGGAAGATCATCTGCGGTCTCAGCCCGCCACGCTGGGCGATCCAGCGCCGCACCGAGGACGGATACATCGAGTAAAGCATCTGCGTCGCTTCGGGGTTGGTGATCGCCCGTCCGTTGGCGCCGGGGTCCCATGCGGCGTGGAATCCGAGACGGGCCTGAGGCGTCACGCAGATCCTGTCATGCGGAACCGCGCCGAGGATGATGGTGCAGGCCGAGGCGCACAGACCGTCAATGATGACCGTCTCGCCGGAACTGCGCAGGCCCTGATATCTGTCGACATAGGTGCCGATCCGGCCACCCCGGTCGTCGGCGATCCGAACCGCCGCGTGACTCGCCCCCAGTCCCGCCAGCAGGAGAGCCGCCGCGAGCAACCCCGTCACCAGTTTCATATTTCGCCCCAGTCTAAACGCCGAACCCGAATCTGTTCGACGGTGTGATGCAAGACCTTGACCAGCGTGTTGCGGGATCGTGATTTTGTCCAGATACCCGGGCCGGCCTAAACCAAATTCAAATCAAGTGTTGCATGCAGGCTGCACTTCCCGGCCGAAAGGTCCGAACCGGAACATTCCTGCAGTCCCCTGCGGCTGAAAACTCCCGTTGACCGCGGCAAACCCCGCGAGCTTCACTCTCCAGAGCATGGGGGAATCATTCGATGGCAGGCGATGCGGACATAATTGTGGTCGGCGCGGGCCTGGCGGGCCTGGTTGCCGCGACGGAGATTGCCGACGCCGGCAAGCGCGTCATCGTGGTCGATCAGGAGGGCGAACAGAGCCTCGGCGGCCAGGCCTTCTGGTCGTTCGGCGGCCTGTTTCTGGTGGATTCGCGGGAACAGCGCCGACTCGGCATCAAGGACAGTTACGACCTCGCCCTGCAGGACTGGATCGGGTCGGCGGGCTTCGATCGCGATGAAGATCTATGGCCGAGGCGCTGGGCGGAAGCCTATGTGGCGTTCGCGGCAGGCGAAAAACGGGCATGGCTCCGCGCCATGGGCCTTCGGTTCTTCCCCGTCATCGGCTGGGCGGAGCGCGGCGGTTACGATGCGATGGGCCATGGCAATTCGGTGCCCCGGTTCCATGTGACCTGGGGGACCGGGCCGGGCGTCGTCGAGCCGTTCGAACGGCGGGCCCGCAAAGCGCAAGCAAGCGGCCGGCTGACGTTCCGGTTCCGCCACCGCGTCGATGCCCTGACCATTACCAACGGCACCGTCGATGGCGTCTCGGGCTCGATCCTCGAACCGGACAATGTCGAGCGGGGAAAAAGCAGCTCGCGCAAGGTCATCGGTGACTTCACGCTGCGTGCCCAGGCCGTGATCGTCGCCTCCGGCGGCATCGGCGGCAATCACGATCTGGTGCGGCAGAACTGGCCGAAGCGCCTCGGAGAAGCGCCGAAAAACATGATCTCCGGCGTGCCTGAACATGTCGACGGCCGGATGATCGGCATCACCGAGGCCGCCGGCGCCCGGCTGATCAACCGCGACCGGATGTGGCATTACGTCGATCTGGCCGCGCCACGGCATTCGCATCCTGCCCGGACCGTCGTCGATGTGGTTCGACGCGACAGGCACACGCCTGCCCTCGCCGCTGTTTCCGGGCTCCGACACCCTCGGCCAGCTGCAATACATCGTGTCGACCGGTTACGACTATTCCTGGTTCGTGCTCACCCAAAGCATCATCAAGAAGGAATTCGCGCTGTCGGGCTCGGAGCAGAATCCCGATCTGACCGGCAAGAGCTGGCGGATGACCGCGCGCCGCGCCATCAACAAGGGCGCGCCGGCCCCCGTCGAAGCGTTCAAGATGAAGGGCGTCGATTTCATCGTGCGCGACAGCCTCGCCGATCTCGTCAGCGCCATGAATGCGCTGGTTGGCGACAATCTCCTGAAGCTCGAATATCTGAAGGCCCAGATCGAGGCGCGCGACCGCGAGATCGATAATCCCTACGTCAAGGATACGCAGGTGATGAACATCCACAATGCGCGCCGGTATATCGGCGACCGGCTGATCCGCACCGCAAAACCGCACCGGATTCTCGATCCCGCCCATGGGCCGTTGATTGCGGTGAAACTCAATATCGTGACCCGCAAGACGCTGGGCGGATTCAAGACCGACCTCGACTCGCGCGTGTTCGGCAGCGACGGCCAGATCATGCCGGGGCTTTACGCCGCCGGCGAAGCGGCCGGTTTTGGCGGCGGCGGCATGCACGGCTACCGTTCGCTGGAAGGCACTTTTCTCGGCGGCTGCCTGTTTTCCGGCCGCAATGCCGGCCGCGCGGCGGCGCAGGCGGCCTCCTGAAAGTTCGGTCAATTGCGGCATTTCCCAGGCGCGGGAACCTATTTACATCTGCCGCATCCAACCCATCAGCAGTAACGTGTCATCGGATCGAGCGAAGCCATCATGCGCCCCGCACAAGCACCGCCAATAGCTCCCATCGGGAGCACTGAGGCCGAATTGGTCCGGCGCGCCCGCGAGCGCGATGAGCCGGCGATCCGCTCGATCATGCAGTCGAACAATCGCAGGCTCTATCGGCTCGCCCGCGGAATCCTGCGCAATGACAGCGAAGCCGAGGACGTGGTGCAGGAAACCTATGTCCGGGCATTCACCCATCTGCAGGATTTCCGCGGCGACTCCAGTCTCGCAACCTGGCTTGGACGGATCGCAATCAACGAGGCTTTGGGCCGGTTGCGCCGCCAGCGTGCGAACGTCGAATGGACCTCGCTGCCGCCGGGAACGCTCGAGGCGCAGATTATCCAGTTTCCCCTCTCGGCCGCATCCGAGGACCCGGAAAAATCCATGGCACAGCGTCAAATTCAGCATGTCGTCGAGCACGCCATCGACGAACTCCCCGAGGCCTTTCGCGTCGTTTTCATCACCCGCGTGATCGAGGGAATGAACGTCGAGGAGACTGCAGAAATTCTCGAACTGAAACCGGAGACCGTGAAAACCCGACTGCACCGCGCCCGCACCATGCTGCGCGACAATGTCGAAAAGAAAATCGGCCCGGTCGTGATGGAGGCATTTCCGTTTGCCGGCAAGCGCTGCGAACGCCTGACCGAGGCGGTTTTGAAACGGCTCGGCCTCGTCGCATAATTCTCGGGAACCTTTGCGTTCACGCGCCATCCAACTCCTGTGCAACCAACAATGCCCGGCGGCCTAAGGCCTCCGGCGCCACAGGAGTGTCAAATCATGTTCGTTCGATTGAGCGCGGCAATCGCCGCGGTAAGCCTGTTGAGCAGCGCAGCGCTCGCACAGGGCGCCAAGCCGACCGATCCGCAAATCGCGCATATCGCCTATACCGCCGGCGTGATCGATATCAAGGCGGCGAAGCAGGCGCTGAGCAAAACCGGCAACAAGGACGTC
>VAZH01000270.1:0-5327 GCA_005884465.1 Alphaproteobacteria bacterium
TTGGCTCCATTTGGCATCGAAGGCGGCGGTTGGTTTCGCCACGACGGTCTCGTCGCGTGACCTTCCTTGCTTCTTGAGCTTTGCAACGTTCTCCCGGATAGCGACGAGCACGTCGCGGAATTCTTTGAGCTCGGCTTTGTTGCTGACAGGCCGGCCGTGTCCGGGAGTGATGATCGTGTCGTTTGTCGTCGCCGCGAGATTGGCGTCGGACGCTGCAATCATCCCGTCGATGCCGCCGGTCGAATAGTCGATGAACGGATAGATACCGTTCCAATAGGTATCGCCAACATGCACGATGTTGGCCTCGGCGAAGGTCACGGAAATGTCGCTGTCGGTATGGTGGTCACCCCGTCTGCCACCATCGCACGCTCTGGCCGCCCGCCTGCGGTCCGGGTGGAACATCAGTGAATTGGTGGGGCCAGCGCCAACGAACTTTTCGCTTCACCACCGCATTGGAACAGCGAGGACGTCATGCTTTTTGCCGCTGATGCCACTATATTGGACAAATGCCCACACTGATCGCCGGCGTCGTCGCTATTATCCTTCTTTACGCGCTGCTGCAGATGTTTCGCGCAGCCAACCCCGTGGTGCTTGCGCGCGCGATCAAGATTGGCGGCGGCGTTGTGGCGCTTGCGGTCGCAGCCTTTACCGGCGTCAAGGGCGAGCTCGCGGTGGCAATCCCGCTCGGCATCTTCGGCGCGGGGCTGCTCGGCTGGTCGCCGTTCGGGACAAGTGGGTTCGGCAATATCGCCGGGTTGTTTGGCGGCGCAAGTTCGCAGCGCTCTCCGGGACAGACGTCGCGGGTCCGATCGCAGTTTCTCGATATGATGCTCGATCATGACAGCGGCAAACTCTCCGGCCAGATCGTGGCCGGGCCATTTGCCGGTCGTTCCCTGGGCGAATTCGATCTGCCGCAGTTGACGGCCATGATTCCGGGCTTCGACGCGGAAAGCGTTTCGCTACTTGAAAGCTATCTGGACCGCAGGTTTCCCGCCTGGCGTCAGGACGCGCAGGGAAATGCGGCAGGGGGGCAGAGCCGCCCGGCGGCGAGCGGCAAAATGACGGACGAGGAGGCCTATCAGATCCTTGGCCTGCAGCCGGGGGCGGGGCGTGACGAAATCAGCCGGGCCCACCGTGCGCTCATGAAGAAACTGCATCCCGACCAAGGGGGGTCGACGTACCTCGCCACCCGTGTAAACGAGGCCAAGGATACTTTGCTTCGCGCGCATCACAGCTAACTCCGGGCAACGCTACCAAACGCTACGTACCGCGAGCTGCTTCTGCTTTCTGGCTGACACCTCGTTGCCGCCCGCCGTTGTCCGGCGTGGTCGATCGTTCACCTTGCAGTTCTAACCGCAAAGTCTTGACGGAAGGTTTGCAGGACGCGGATTTGCGGGTGGGTAGCGCCTTAACCTACCCTACGATTTTCGCTCATACCGGGGGATATCGATCAGTTCCGGACGGCGATACAGGAGATGTCGGAGCGCTTCAACGTCCGGCATACCGCTTCGGCCTGATCGCGGTCGAGGCCGGCGAAGCGGGCCCGGAACAGCTTCCGGTCGCCTTTGGCGACAACCGGCTCGGTAAACGGATCGGCCTTCGCCAGCAGGCCGCGGGCCTGATTGCGCGCCGCCTCGATGCGCTGCCGCGCCTCGCTTTCGCTTTCCAGCGCGCCGACCTGAACGATCCAACCGGTGTGGGCGGCCGCCGGCTTGATGGCGCCGTTTTGCTGAATGATCTGCGGCTGGGGCTGCGGCTGGGCGCGGGGAGCCGGATCGGCGTAGGCCATCGCCTGCGGGATGGGAGAGGGCGGCACGCTGGATGCCGGAAGAACCCCCAGCAAGCCGTTGCCGGTACCGTGGTTTGCCGGCTGCGGCGGCATTTCCGTTCGGGCAACTTCAACCCTGTTGGTTTCAGCTCTGTTGGTTTCGGCTTTGTTGGTTTCGGCTTTGGCGACTACCGCGCTCGATGTTTCCGGCACTTCCGGGCGGGCCGGCGATATGGCGTTGGTGATGGCCGTGGCCGGCTGGGCCGAACCGGCCGAGGCCAGCTTCATCTGTCCGGCCTTGACCTGGACGGTCTTGACCTTGACGGGCTTCATGGGTTCGGACGAACCCGGGATGGCGGCGATCGACTGCGTCTGGATCACCCCGCTCGTCAACGGCGCTGGTTCGGGCTTGGCTTGCGCCGGCGGCACGGCCGCTGCTGCCTGCGCAATCACCGATCGTGTCGCCGGTGCAGCGGGACGGACCGGCGGTGCGGCGGCTGGCTCGGTTGATGCGGACACGACCTGAACTGCCCCCTGGGCCTGAACCGTCCGTGTCGGCCTTGGCTCGGCTTCGGCTTCCGCGACGTCTGCATTTGCGTCCGAAGCATTGCGCTCGGCGATCGCAGCAACGGTGCGTTTGGTGGCGGCTTTTTCGAGGTTTTCGGTAAGCAGGCTGCGCATGGTGGCATCACGCGAACCGCCGCTGCGGCCTCCCATCACCACGCCGACCAGATGGCGGTTGCCCCGGCGCATCGAGGTCACGAGATTGAAGCCGGAGGCTCGGGTGTAGCCGGTTTTGATACCATCGACGCCTTCGACGTTGCCGAGCAGGCGATTATGGTTGCGGATCGAATGACCGCGGTAGTTGAACGCCACAGTCGAGAAGTAGCGGTAATACCGCGGAAAACGGTCCTGGATGGCGCGGCCCAGTGTCGATTGATCCCGCGCCGTCGTTACCTGATTGTCGTCGGGCAGGCCGGAGGCATTGCGATAGACCGTCCGCGTCATGCCCAGCGCGCGCGCCTTGCGCGTCATCTGCCTGGCGAAATCGCCTTCATCGCCGGCGATGGCCTCCGCGATGACGACGGCAGCGTCGTTGGCGGAACGCGTCACCAATCCCTTGATGGCATCCTCTACGCGGATGGATTGACCGGGGCGCAGGCCGAGTTTGGTGGGAGCCTGCTCGGAGGCGTGCGCCGAAACTTCCATTTCAGTACCGAGCGTCATCTTGCCGGCGTCGAGGCGCTCGAACAGCAGATAAAGCGTCATGATCTTGGTGAGCGAGGCAGGATGACGGCTCGCATCGGGATTGTTGGCGGAGAGCGTCGCGCCGGAATTGCCGTCTACGATGATGGAAGAGAATGCCGGGTTGTAGCTCTCGCGTGCCTCATGATGGTGTTGGCGCGCTTGGTGACGGTGCCTGGAACGACGCGCATCGGCGGAATCGGTTGTGAAGATGATCGCAGTGGTGATCGTGAACAGCGCGAAAACGCTAACTCGCAGAACATGCGAGGAAGCCAAGATTGTGCGAAGCATGAACTTCCCCGTCCCAATTTCTGTCTTGATCACCGGTTCGTGAGGCCAAATTATGCCCATCCGCCGGCGGTGTTTCCCTGCTCACGATGTCCGAGCCCCGGCCGACCTTCAGCCAAAACGGCCGGGCGTAGGGCCATTCCGGCTAAGAGGCTGCAGGTAACCAATTTTTCGACAGTTTTCCCGGACCGGAGGAATCCAAGCGTGAGGTTAGGCCGCCGGAGTTTCCAAAAGCTTAAGGAACCCTTGCGTCATCCCCAGCTATTTTGGCGCAAACCCGCATTGATTTGTGCATCGCACAAGATTCTTGACCTCTATTGTGCATTGCACTATACAGCGGCGGCGTTGGGAGCCGCGACCTCCCGGCAGCTCAGTTGCACCCCAGTCCGCGAAGGGACCCCAATGATCAAGGTTGAAGACATTCAGAGTTACGGAAAAGAACATCTCGAGACGGTCGTTGCGTCGGCAACCACCGTTCAGAACGGCCTTCAGGCAATCGCAAGCGCCTACGGCGATTACACCAAGAGGTCGTTCGAAGACACCAAGTCATTCGTCGAGAAGCTGTCCGGCGTGAAGTCGCTGGACAAGGCGATTGAAGTGCAGACCGAATTCGCGAAGTCCGCTTACGAGACCTTCGTGGCCGAGTCGCAGAAGATCGCGGGGCTTTATACCGATCTCGCCAAGCAGACTTACAAGCCGTTCGAAGGCCTCGTCGCGAAGTTCACCCCGGCATCAGCCCACTAACAGCGGCGCCAGGAAAACAAGAAAGCCCGGCCGTTGCGGCCGGGCTTTTTCTTGGTTTCGGATTGGCAGGCATTGCCGGCGGCGCGCGATTTCCGAAGACGCCATTCCCTGTAATCTCCACTTTCGGTGTAGGGCGGTTAGACGTCAGGGGAACCGCTTGATCCGATTGATCGCGCCGGCCGCCATTAAAGCCGCTCATCGGCCGGCAGCTTTGCTTTGTCAAACTCGACCGGATTGATTAACCTTCGGCAAGATCACCGAGCCCGGAATCGGCCCGCCGCGGGTCGCCTCTGACCAAACATTTGCGCGCTTGCGGCGAGCCAAGACGGGACCCATATTGCAAGTCGATTGATCCAGCTGATGGGGTCGGGCCGGCCGGGAGCGGCGATCTGGAAAGCGCGTCTGGGAACTCTTAGGATGGCTCCGGCAGGAGAACATCACCTGGCCGTTTTCCGGTTTCCCGTGGGAATTTCGAACGCCTGTGCCATGCTGCAATTGAATTCCAGATCAGATTCGTCCGCGCCGTCAGTCCTCGCCGCATCCGCTCCCCGAATGGGCAATGATGAGAACCGCACCGGGGGCAGCGGCGGTCCGGCCACATCCGTCATCGCCAAGGTCAAGCCGAAGACAAAGCGCCCGAACCTCTATCGGGTCCTGATTTTGAACGACGATTACACGCCGATGGAATTTGTCGTTCACGTTCTGGAGAAGTTCTTTCAGAAGGACGTCGAAGCCGCGACCAAGATCATGCTCCACGTTCATCACCACGGAATCGGGGAGTGCGGAATATTCACCTACGAGATCGCCGAGACGAAGGTAACGCAGGTGATGGATTTTGCACGCAAGCACCAGCATCCCCTGCAATGCGTCATGGAAAAGAAGTAACGACGCACCAAATCCGACAAAACAGGAACGGGTTTTGCATCAAAGTTGCGATGGGCAGGCCGGCGTGCGGCTTTCTCGGGTGGGTGACGGTAATTTGGCCCCGGGCAGCGGTACGGTCCGGGTGTAAGCCAATAGCCGGGGCCGGCCTTTCGCCACGATCGGGTGCAACTATATATGATAAAGGTTGTTGTTGCCTGACAGGGCTACGGCGATCATGATGGCGGGGCCCACAGAGGACGCGAATGCCGACTTTTTCTCAGAGCCTTGAACAATCCCTGCACCGCGCGCTGGCGATTGCAAACGAGCGTCACCATCAATATGCGACGCTTGAGCACCTGCTGCTGTCGCTGGTCGATGACTCCGATGCGGCCGCGGTGATGCGCGCCTGCAGCGTCGA
>VAZH01000270.1:5461-6659 GCA_005884465.1 Alphaproteobacteria bacterium
ATTCACGTCCAGTCATCGGGCCGCGAGGAGGTCACCGGCGCCAACGTGCTGATCGCGATCTTTGCGGAGCGCGAAAGCCATGCCGCCTATTTCCTGCAGGAGCAGGACATGACGCGCTATGACGCGGTCAATTACATCAGCCACGGCATCGCCAAGCGGCCCGGGGTGTCGGAAGCGCGCCCGGTGCGCGGTGTCGACGAAGAGACCGAGACCAAAGGCAACGAGGATTCCAAGAAGAAGGGCGAGGCGCTCGAGACTTACTGCGTGAACCTCAACAAGAAGGCGCGCGACGGCAAGATCGATCCGGTGATCGGACGAAATGCCGAGATCAACCGCGCCATCCAGGTGCTGTGCCGCCGGCAGAAGAATAACCCGCTGTTCGTCGGCGAAGCCGGCGTCGGCAAGACTGCAATTGCGGAAGGCCTGGCAAAACGCATCGTCGACAGCGAAGTGCCGGAAGTACTGGCAACGTCCACCGTGTTCTCGCTCGACATGGGAACGCTGCTTGCTGGCACGCGCTACCGCGGCGATTTCGAGGAGCGGCTGAAACAGGTCCTTAAAGAGCTCGAGGCGCACCCGAGCGCCATCCTCTTCATCGATGAAATTCACACCGTGATCGGCGCCGGTGCTACCTCCGGCGGCGCGATGGACGCTTCCAATCTATTAAAGCCGGCGCTCGCATCGGGCACCATCCGCTGCATGGGCTCGACCACCTACAAGGAATACCGGCAGCATTTCGAAAAGGATCGCGCGCTGGTGCGCCGGTTCCAGAAGATCGACATCAACGAGCCGACGGTGGAGGACGCGATTGCGATCCTCAAGGGCCTGAAACCGTATTTCGAGGACTACCACCGGCTGAAATACACCAACGAGGCGATCGAGGCCGCGGTGCAACTGTCGTCGCGCTACATCCACGACCGCAAGCTGCCGGACAAGGCGATCGACGTGATCGACGAATCCGGCGCGGCGCAGATGTTGGTCTCCGAGAACAAGCGCAAGAAGACCATCGGCATCAAGGAAATCGAGACCACGATCGCGACCATGGCGCGGATTCCGCCAAAGAGCGTCTCCAAGAACGATGCGGAGGTCCTGAAACATCTCGAACAGACGCTGAAACGCGTGGTGTTCGGCCAGGACAAGGCGATTGAGGCGCTTTCGGCATCGATCAAGCTGGCGCGCGCCGGCTTGCGTGAACCCG
>VAZH01000271.1 GCA_005884465.1 Alphaproteobacteria bacterium
AGTTGCGCTCGACGAATTTTGCAGCAGCAGCGTAGCCCCCGTCGAGAAATATCGCGCCGATCACCGCTTCGCAGATGTCGCCGAGCACGGATTTGCGCAAGCGAGCGCTCGCTATCGCCCCAACCGCGCCAAGCTTGATGTCGTCGAGCAACCCGAGCGCCGTTGCCACGTCGGCGCAGCTCTCCTTGCGCACGAGATCGGCGAGCCGCTTTGACAGTTCGCCTTCGTTGGCGTTCGGGAAGGTGCGAAACAGCATGTCGGACACGATCAGCCCGAGTACGTGATCGCCGAGAAATTCGAGGCGCTGGTAACTCTCACGGCGCTTGTGGCCCGATTTCAGCGCGGAAACGTGGGTGAATGCGGTGGCCAGCAGCGCGGGATCGGCAAATTTATGTTCGATCCGCGCCTCAAGCGCCGCAGCGGCAGCCTTGGCGCCGGCCTTGCCCCGCTTTTTCTTCGCTGTCACGCCCTCGCCTCCGGGATCGGGCCGAGGGCTTGTTTGGCCTGATGACGATGAGGTCAGGATGTCAGGTGTTTCGTCGTTCATCGCACGATTTTGAATAGGCGATTCCAGCGCACCGCAGTCGGCCAGCGCCAGATCATCCAGGCGTGTTCGCCTTCGGCAATCGAGAAGAAAATCATCTGGGCGCGGCCGATGATGTTCTCGAACGGAACGTAACCCACCGCCGACAGCACCCGGCTGTCGGTCGAATTGTCCCGGTTGTCGCCCATCATGAAGAAGTGACCGGGCGGCACGATGTAGACATTGGTGTTGTCGTAGAAACCGTTGTCGACGCAATCCAGCGACTCATAGGTGACGCCGTTCGGCAGCGTCTCCTTCCAGCGCTTCACCCGCGCGGTGGCTTCCGACCCGCAAGGATCCTCGCCGATGTAATCGCTCAGGCGCTCGCGTTTCACCGGCGTTTCGTTGATGTAGAGCAGCCCCTCCTTCATCTGGATGCGGTCGCCAGGCAGCCCGATCACGCGCTTGATGTAGTCGGTGGAATCATCCTTCGGCAGGCGGAACACGACGATGTCGCCCCGCGCCGGTTCGGAACCGAAGACGCGTCCCGAGAACAGCGGCGGCGACAGCGGAATAGAATAATGGCTGTAACCGTATGAATATTTCGAGACGAACAGATAGTCGCCGACCAGAAGCGTGGCCTTCATCGATCCCGAGGGGATGTTGAAGGGCTGGAACAGGAAGGTGCGGATCACCAGAGCGATCAGCAGAGCATGGATGACGACGCGGATGGTTTCACCCAAGCCGCTTTCAGATTTTGTTCCGGAGGTCACACTCATCGCTTTCCCAATTCCCGTCGCGTCGCAGCGCGTTGGCAGAGCATTTTCCTCACGCGAATCGCTGTTCGCTCCGCGTCAAGGAAATGGTCCTGATTCTGATAGTGAGAGCGAATTCGGGCGCAAACCTGAATTCGCTCTGGCTGAGCTGCCGCGCGGGTTTTAGACGGTTGTTCGCGGGCGCGCAATCAACGGTCGCATCAAAACCCTCTAATCCTTTGACAAGTCAGAGATTTTTTAGTTTTGCGGCGGGGCCCCGCACCATGCCGCCGGGATAGCTCACGGTTTGGCCGCACCGACCGCTGAAATGACGACGAAGGCCTGCGCCATCGGCCAGTCATCGGTGATGCTGAGGTCGATCCGCGCCTCATAACCCTCGGGCGTCAGCGCCTCGAGGCGGGCCAGCGCCCCGCCCGTCAGCTGCATGGTCGGACGGCCGCCCGGCAGATTCACAACCCCCATGTCCCGCCACCAGACCCCGCGCCGGATTCCCGTGCCAAGCGCCTTGGAACAGGCCTCCTTGGCGGCGAACCGCTTGGCGTAGGTCGCCACCACCATTTTTTCGCTTTTCGCGCGGCGCCCCGCCTTGGCGCGCTCGGCATCGGTAAAAATGCGGTCGAGAAAGCGGTCGCCGTGCCGCTCGATGACCCTGGCGACGCGACGGATATCGATCAGGTCGGAGCCGATGCCAAGGATCATCTTTTGCCCGCGGGATTCCGGCTGGCATGGTTCTCGCCGGCGAGCTTGCGGCCGCGATCCATCGCTCCACGCATCGTGCGAACGGTCTGGCCGAGGCCGACGAACAATGCCTCCCCGATCATGTAGTAGCCGATATTGAGTTCGACGATCTCAGGGATGGAGGCGATCTTCTCGGCGGTCGCGTAATCGAGGCCGTGGCCGGCATGGACTTCCAGGCCGGCCGAGCGCGCAAGCGCTGCGCCCGCCAAAATCCGCTGCCATTCCGCATCTGCCTTCGCCGCTTGGCCGTCGACGACGGCGTCGCACCAGGCGCCGGTGTGAATTTCGATCACCGGCGCGCGCAGCTTTGCCGCCATTTCGATCTGCCGCGGCTCCGCGGCGATGAACAGCGACACCCGCACACCGGCATCGTTCAACCGTGCGATGAATGGCGCAAGCGCGTTGTGCGCTCCGGCCACGTCGAGCCCGCCCTCGGTGGTAAGCTCTTCCCGCCGCTCGGGCACCAGGCACACCGCGTGGGGTTTGGTCGCAAGCGCGGTCCGGAGCATGTCCGCGGTCGCCGCCATCTCGAAATTCAGCGGTTTTGCGATTTCTGCTTTCAACCGCGCCATGTCTTCGTCGCGGATGTGGCGGCGGTCCTCGCGCAGATGTGCGGTGATGCCGTCGGCTCCGGCCTCGATGGCGACCAGTGCCGCGCGCACCGGATCGGGCCGCTCGCCTGCCCGCGCGTTACGAAGGGTGGCGACGTGATCGACATTGACTCCGAGGCGCAGCGGAGGAGCTTTCGGCATAACGAGGCTCGCGCAAGAATTTAGAGAGCGGTTAGAACAGCCAGAATGTCATGCGCGGGCTTGACCCGCGCATCCATCCTCTTCGTAAAGATGGATTGCCGGGTCAAGCCCGGCAATGACGAGATATATTCTATCCATTGACCCGTTCGACCCGGGCGACGACGTCCTTGGCGCGCAACTGGGCGATAATAGCGCTGAGATGCTTCAGGTCATAGACCTCGAGATCGATGGTGAGCTCGGTGAAATCCGGCGAGCGGCGGGACATGCTGATGTTGTCGATATTGCCGTCATGCTCGGCGATCACGGTGGCGACCGTCATGCTCGGCGATCACGGTGGCGACCTGGGCCAGACTCCCGGGCTCATTGACATTGTCGACCAGGATTCGCGCCGGAAAACGCTGTGGCGTCGTTTCGTCGACATCCCAGCGCACGTCGAGCCAGCGCTCCGGCTCCTCCTCGAAATCCTTCAGCGCCGGCGACTGGATCGGATAGATCGTGATGCCCTCACCCGGTGTGACGATGCCGACAATGCGGTCGCCCGGCACCGCGCCGCCATTCGGCGCGAACTTGACCGGCAAACCGGAATTGATGCCGCGCACCGGTATCGCCGACGGACTGCGCGCGGGATCGGGCGGCGATTTCAGCTTCAATTTGACCGCAAGGCTCTTCTTGGCGCCGTAGCGGGCGACCCGTTCTTCCTTGTAATCGGGATACATCGCACGCGCGACGTCGGACGCCTTCATCTCGCCGCGGCCGACCGAGGCCATCACGTCGTCGATCGAGGCGCGCGCCAGCCGCGGCAGCGCGCCCTTCAGCTTGTCGTCGGCGTATTCGATTTTGGCGCGCGCGAACAGCCGCTCGACGATGCGGCGGCCGAGGCCCGCATACTGGTCGCGCACGGCGGTGCGCGTCGCACGCCGGATCGCGGCCCGCGCCTTGCCGGTGACCGCGAGCGATTCCCATGCCGATGGCGGCGCCGACTGGGCCTCCGAGGTCAGGACCTCCACCTCGTCGCCGTTCTGCAGCTCCGACGACAGCGGCGCGAACTTGCCGTTGATCTTGCACCCCACCGCGCTGTTGCCGACGTCGGTGTGCACGGCATAGGCGAAGTCGATCACATTGGCCTTGCGCGGCAGCGCGATCAGCTTTCCCTTCGGGGTGAAGCAGAACACCTGATCGTGAAACAGCTCCAGCTTGGTATGCTCGAGGAACTCTTCCGGGTTGGCGCCGTCAGACAAGACCGCGATGGTATGGCGCAGCCAGGCGAAGGCGCTGGATTCGCGATTCAAGAGCTCGGTCGGGGAACCGATGCCGTCCTTGTAGAAGGCGTGCGCGGCGATGCCGAATTCCGCGATCTGGTGCATTTCCTCGGTGCGGATCTGCAATTCGACCCGCTGATTGCCGGGGCCGATCACGGTGGTGTGGATAGAACGATAATCGTTCTGTTTCGGCGTCGAGATGTAGTCCTTGAAGCGGCCAGGCACCACCGGCCAGGTGGTGTGCACGACACCGAGCGCTCGGTAGGAGGCTTCGACGTCGTTCAATACGAGGCGGAATCCGAAGATATCGGACAATTGCTCGAAGCCGATCGACTTGCGTTCCATCTTGGTCCAGATCGAAAACGGCCGCTTGCGCCGGCCATAGACATGCGCAGCCATGCCGTTTTTCTTGAGATTGTTGGAGAGCTGGCTTTCGATCTCGCTGATCAGGTTGCGGTTGCGCTCCGCCAGCGAGTCCAATCGCTGTTTCACCACCGCGTAGGCTTCCGGATCGAGCGTGCGGAACGAAAGATCTTCGAGTTCTTCCCGCATCTCCTGCATGCCCATGCGGCCCGCGAGCGGCGCATAGATGTCCAGCGTTTCCTCGGCGATCCGGTGACGTGCCGTGGGCGCCACGAACTCCAGCGTGCGCATGTTGTGCAAACGGTCGGCAAGCTTGATCAGGAGAACGCGGACATCGTCGGCGATCGCCAGCAGCAGCTTGCGCAGGTTCTCGGCTTGCTTGGCCTCCCGCGATACCAGCTCCAGCCGCTTCAGCTTGGTGAGACCTTCCACCAGCGCGCCGATCTCGTGCCCGAAGACGTGATCGATTTCGGCGCGGGTGGCCTCGGTGTCCTCGATGGTATCGTGCAGCAGCGCCGCGACGATAGTGGCGTCGTCGAGCTTGAGGTCGGTGAGGATCGCCGCGACCTCAAGGGGATGTGAAAAAAACGGATCGCCGGATGCGCGGGTCTGGGCGCCGTGCGCCTTCATGGCGTAGACGTAAGCGCGGTTTAGCAGGTCCTCGTTGGTATCCGGATTATAGGACCTAACGCGTTCGACGAGATCGTATTGCCGCATCATGCGCGGGCGCGGCGACTTGGCCCCCTTCAGCAGCGCTGGCGACGACGAAGGCGCGACGGCGACCGAATCGGTCGCGGCCTGCATCTGCCGGGGGCTGCGGCGCCAATACGCCATCGGATCACTGCCTTCAGGTGCGGGCCTCGAAACCGGCCCGGGTCACGATACTACCTGTATTACCTAATGCTTTCCCGACCGAAGCAGCACCCTTCGGGCAGGTAACCGCTCGATTTTGGACGTCCGGGCGCAGTCTAACGTGAAAACCTGCGGTCTCCGATCAAATCGGAGACAGCCTTCCCAGAACTTGCCCGCGATCGACCCATGATAACCATGAAAACGTCAACAAAAGCAAAGGCCCGGACAAATGTCCGGGCCCTGGTAAACGGGACGGGATTGGGACAACCCGAGGGCCCCAATGTGGAGGGCTCACTCGTCCTCTTCGGGCTGCTCTTCCGGGGGCGCCAGGCCTTCGAGGCCCTTCAGAAGCTCCTCCTCGGTCATGCGCTCGACGGCAACCTCGGTATCGTCAGCATCGACGCTGGCGCCGGCCGATCCGATCAGCGGCACGGTATCAGGCTCCGGCTCGTCAACTTCGACGAATTTCTGCAGCGAATGAACCAATTCTTCACGCAAATCCTCAGGCGAAATCGTCGAGTCCGCGATTTCACGCAGCGACACCACCGGGTTTTTGTCGTTGTCGCGATCGATCGTGAGCTGTGAGCCGGACGAAATCATGCGGGCGCGATGCGCCGCCAACAGGACCAGATCGAACCGGTTGTCCACCTTGTCAATGCAATCTTCTACGGTGATGCGCGCCATCGACTGTCGCTCCGTTAATGGGACCTAATATTTTGATTATGCGCGGTAGTTATAGGGCTCAGGGGCTTTCCGCAAGACCATTTTTGTGATTTGCCTAGTCATTCGGCTCTGATACCCCTTGCTTGGGGGCCGCAAGGCCGGAGCGTCCAGACAAGGGGACTACCGTCTGGGACAAAAATCGCTTCATAGCATTGCCAAAGTATAGGTCTTTCCGCCCTTGCCTCACCACATTGCGGTGGTGTTTGTCGGGGTCAGATTCACCCAACTTTGGGCAGCACATCCTGGAAATGCGCGGTCCGGTTGCTGCTGCGCCAAGGGCGTAAAGAACAACGTGAGAACACCTTGATGTCACCTACTTCCAACAAGATCGCGCTCTTCATCGATGGCGCCAACCTCTACGCAACCGCCAAGACGCTCGGCTTCGACATCGATTACAAGCGCCTTCTCAAGGAATTCCAGAGTCGCGGAACACTGTTACGCGCGTTCTATTACACCGCGATTATCGAAGATCAGGAATATTCGTCGATCCGCCCGCTGATCGATTGGCTTGACTACAATGGCTACACCGTCGTCACCAAGGCGACCAAGGAATTCATCGACGCCAGCGGCCGCCGCAAGGTCAAGGGCAACATGGATATCGAGCTCGCGGTCGATGCGATGGAGCTCGCCGAGCACGTCGATCAGATCGTGCTGTTCTCCGGCGACGGCGATTTCCGCTCCCTGGTCGAGGCGGTACAGCGCCGCGGCGTCCGGGTTACCGTGATTTCGACGATTGCGAGCCAGCCGCCGATGATCGCCGACGAGTTGCGGCGTCAGGCCGACGTCTTCACCGATCTGGTGGAGCTGCAATCCAAGCTCGGCCGCGATCCCTCCGAGCGCCCACCCCCGCGCGAACCGCGTCATCACGCGCCGCAATTCCTGCAGCGCGCGACCACCACGGTGCCGAGGGGCGATGACGAAGATTTCGACGATTGAAAACGATCCAGGCGGCCAGCCGCCGACCCTTCTCCGCACCGAACCCGACCGCAATTGCCCGCTCTGTCCAAGGCTCGCCAGCTTCCGCGAGGCGGCGCGCGCACGCGAACCGGAATGGTTCAATTCTCCGGTGCCCTCCTTCGGCGATCCCGACGGGCGGCTACTGATCGTCGGTCTCGCGCCAGGGCTGCAGGGCGCCAATCGCACGGGACGGCCTTTTACCGGCGATTTCGCCGGCGACCTGCTCTACGCGACGCTGCTCGAATACGGTTTTGCCAAGGGCAAATATCAGGCACGGCCCGACGACGGCTTGAGGCTGATCGATTGCCGGATCAGCAACGCGGTGCGCTGCGTGCCGCCGCAGAACAAGCCGCTGCCCACTGAAATCAGCACGTGCCGGCAATTCCTGTCGGCGACCACAGCGACGATGCCAAGGCTGCGCGCGATCGTGGCGCTCGGCCGCGTGGCGCATGAATCGATGTTGAAGGTACTGAGGCTCCGCAGCTCCGCAGCACCGTTTGCGCACGGCGCGATGCATCAGGCGAGCGCTGTAAAGCTTTACGACAGCTACCATTGCTCGCGCTACAACACCAATACGGGGGTGCTGACGCCGGAGATGTTTCGCAACGTGTTCGCAAGGGTTAGGGCGGAGTTGGGATGAGGAGCCTAGCGATCGCACTACGCCCACGACGTCATCCTGAGGAGCGCGCCCAGTTGGTGCGCGTCTCGAAGGATGGCCGCAGATACGGTCGTTAGTCATCCTTCGAGGCTCGCCGAAGAGGCTCGCGCCTCAGGATGACGGGGCCGGATTTTCCTTCAGCCACGCCAGCACGTCGGCCGCATTACGGTCAGGTGGGAATACCGGATAGAACACGTGGGTGATACGCCCGTCATCGACGATCAGCGCCAGCCGCTTGATCAAGGTCAGTCCCGCCACCTGCATGGTCGGCAGATCGAGCGCGCGCGTCAGCTTTAGCTTGTCATCCGACAACACCGGAAACGGCAAATGGAGCCTGGACGCCATCTCGGTTTGATATTCGTTGTTCTGCGTCGACAGGCCGAAAACGTGCCTGGCGCCGGCGGCCTTGAGTTCGGCGAATAGATCGCGGAACGCGCAGGTCTGCGGCGTGCAGCCGCGCGCTCCCGGAATCATGTCCCAATCGTCGACCAGCGCGATCTTGCCGGGCTCGCCGGTCCTGGGATAGGCGAACACCACGGTGCGCCCCCGCAGCGCCGACAGCGTCACCGAGGTATCGTCGGTGGCAATCAGGCTGACTGGCGGGATCGTCATGCCCACCAGGTGCGCCGCCGCACCATCGTCGGTCGGCGCCGGAATCTTGCTCCAGTCGACTTCGAGCAGGTTTCTCTGATTCATGGCACAATTCTCCATCGGTCGTCATTGCCTGCGACAAACGCGAAGCGTTTGCGCAAGGGAGCATTTGCGACGAAGCAATCCATTTTCGTTTGCGGCACTATGGATTGCTTCGCGGAGCCTGTCATCGGGCGCGCATTCGCGCGACCCGTTGGGTCGCAATGACGGATACGCATAGGTAATCGCTACCCCCGCGCCCGCAGCAGGCGGCCCTTCTCCCTG
>VAZH01000272.1 GCA_005884465.1 Alphaproteobacteria bacterium
CACATGGTGCCTGACGGCATGAACACGGCGGCCTCCTTGCCAAGCAAATCGGCCACGCGCTCGCACAGCAAATTCACGGTCGGATCGTCGCCGATCTGCTCGTCGCCGACGTCGGCTCGCGCGATCGCCTCGCGCATGCCCCGCGTCGGGCGGGTCTGGGTGTCCGACAGCAGGTTGATGCGGACCGGCGGCAGTTTCGGATTGCGCGGGGCAGGGGTGTAATAGGTCATAGTGAACTCTCGTCACGCACCCACGTCGTGGCCGGGTTCGTCCCGGCCATCCACGTCCTTGCTTGTTTGTTCGAACATAAAGACGTGGATGCCCGGAACAAGCCCGGACGTGACGAGACACGAAAAAAGGCCCCGGCAAAACCGGGGCCTTCGATCTCGGCACACGCCGCCGATCAAATCAGCGCGAATAGAATTCGACGATCAGATGCGGCTCCATCTGGACCGGGAAGGGCACATCCGACAAAGCGGGGATGCGGGCGAACTTGGCCGTCATCTTGGAGTGATCGACTTCGAGGAAATCGGGCACGTCGCGCTCGGCAAGCTGAATGGCTTCCAGAACGGGAGTGAGCTGTTTTGAGGATTCCTTGACCTCGACCAAATCGCCGACCTTCGCCTTGAAGCTCGGGATGTTGACGCGGCGGCCGTTCACCTTGACGTGGCCATGATTGATGAACTGGCGCGCGGCGAACATGGTGGCCACGAATTTGGCGCGATAGACCACGGTGTCGAGCCGGCGCTCAAGCAGGCCGATCAGGTTTTCGCCGGTATCGCCCTTCATCCGCCCGGCTTCGACATAGATGCCGTGGAACTGGCGTTCTGAGATGTTGGCGTAATAGCCCTTGAGCTTCTGCTTGGCGCGCAGCTGCACGCCGAAGTCGGAGAGTTTTCCCTTGCGGCGCTGGCCGTGCTGACCGGGACCATATTCCCTGCGGTTCACGGGGCTCTTGGGGCGGCCCCAGATATTCTGGCCCATGCGGCGATCGATCTTGTATTTCGCCTCACTGCGCTTTGTCATCGCGTCCTCTTTCAAGTTCGGGTTTTGAGGAAACGCGCCCTCCTGTGCGCCGGGAAATTCCCGGAGCCGACAGGCCCAGTCCTTAAAGCTTGAAGGAATGGACCACGGGTCGCGAAACGCATCGCGGGCCGAAATCGGCCCGCGAGCAGGCGGTTTCTAGGGAGAAACCGCCGTCCTGTCAATGAAAACGGCACGGGCTTAGGACGGCGACAGAACCGTCATTCCGGGCTCGATGCCTCAACAAGAACCGACCGACCTGACGCCGGCCCATCAGTGACGTCATGGCGTAGCATCCACGCGTATTCCAGCGCAATCGCCTTGATTTTGCTGGGAATTTGAGCGCCATCCGGTAGCTTTTGAAGTCATGGGGATGCCAGGCGCCCCACTTTTGCTGATGCTGCCGGGAATGTTACAGCGACGGGCGACCCTTGACGGATTGCTCGATCGGACAACGCCTCGCCCTAGAGTACCTCGCTTTTGAGGAAGCGGTTTCAATGTCCAGCACCGAACCAACTATTCGCCCTGGCCGACGTAACTTTTGGTCATGTCGCAAGTTGCTCCGCCAATGAATGATGACCAAAGCCCCCTGACGACGCTCATTTCGTGCGTCGAATGTGCAAAGATCATGCGAATTGAGAAGATCGACCCCGACGGCAAGGGCCGGGACATGATTCAATATCGGTGCGATTACTGCGGTCGGATCGAGCGGCTGCGTCTTATTCGCCGAACCTGGCCGTCGGCGCGACAGACGAGCAGGTGACACAAAGCGGATTTCAGTGCGGCTGCCGTGAGGGCCAAGAAACGGCCCCAAGGAGGGAGCCGCGCTGAGACCGGTACGTGGAGTGCCGAACGGCAGGAAAAGCACGCCACGCAATGCGCAACCCCGCCGATTTGTTCCGCTACCCCTCTGCCATTATTGCGCGAACGATCTGTTGCTCCGCCCGTTGAATCATCGGGCGAGGAGCGAAATGGAATATCGCGGCAAACAATACACCATTGTGCAAGGCATCGGACCTGATTCGTGGCGATGGACGGTTCACCTTGACGAAAAGACCATCAAATCGGGGCAGGCGACGTCACGGGCGGCTGCAATGAACAGCGTCGTGTGGTTGATCGACAAGGCGTTGAAGCCCAAGAAGGTAATCCCGGACCCTCCCTCCGGCGAACTGTTCTAATTCCATATCACCAGTGTCCGCATAAGATGTCCTCGCCTTGGCGTATCCGGGCGCCTGGGTTTATTTTTTCATGTCCGGAACCAAACCCCGACTTTTGCGTAATGGAATCGGCGCCTTGACGGCCGGGGGAATCGCTGTGGAAGATCAAGTTTTCATTTTGGTCGTTGAAGACGACGAAGAGATACAGACCATTATTGAAGACGCGCTCACCGAAGGCGGCTTTGAACCGGCCATCGCTCCTTCAGGCGAAGAGGCGGTGACCCTGCTAAGGGGACGCAGAGGCAAATATCGCGCATTGGTAGCCGACATCGTTCTGCGGGGCAGGATAGATGGCTGGGAAGTGGCCCAACGAGCGAGAGAGATCGACCCGGAATTTCCCATCATCTACATGACCGGCGCCAAAGCCGACCAATGGCCCTCGCGGGGCGTTCCGAACAGCATCCTTATGGAAAAGCCGTTCGCTCCGGCGCAGCTTGTCACCGCCGTTTCCCAGCTTCTCAATGGCGGGCCGCCAACTCCGTGAAGCCGCGCGCCTCGCCTCCGGGGCCTCGCAGCCGTGGTCTCGACAAACATTGGACGTACGGCATGCCTGATCAGCATCTGGTGCATTCGATCATCGCTACGGCAATCTGCGATGCTCTGAGAAAGGACCCGGATCATCGAATGGACACCGAGGAAGCTGGACAAATTGCGAAATGCATCGTTGAGGCGCTAACCGCCGCCGGACTGCAGATCGTGCCACTCAGCAAGAACTGAGTGAGCGCGCATGATGGCGCGATCATGTAAATTCTATTCAGCGCGTTGCCTCCACGACACTCGTTTCAGCGCTTGATGCCGTCAAAACTCGCAGCGATGCCGCGCTGAAACAGCGACCAGTCGAAGCCAAGCGCGAGTCCCACATAGCCGCGTTCGATCATCTGATTGGCCTGTTCCGGCGTGCGCGCCACGCCGCCGATCGGGACGCCGCTTTTGAGGATGCCGGCCTCGGCGCGCGCCATCAGCGCCAGCACTTCGGGATCGTCGGCGCGGCCGCGCTTGTCGATCGAGGTTGCGAGGTCGCCGGGTCCGATCACCGCCATGTCGATGCCGGGCGTCGCCATGATCTCGTCGATGCGGTTGACCGCCTCGACATGCTCGATGGTGATCATGCAGATCATGTCATCGTCCGCGGTCGCCATATAGTCCGGCATCGAGACGCCCCAGCGAAACGGGGCGTGAAACGGGCCCCAGAGCCGGTCGCCGCGCGGCGGATAGCGCACGCTGCGCACGGCTTTTTCGGCCTGCTCGCGGCTGCAGATCATCGGAAAATTGATGCCGAGCGCGCCGATATCCATCGGCGCTTTCGCAAGCCAGGGCTCGTTGGCGGCGATCCGCGCCAGCGGTATGCATGATGTGCCTGACGTCGCCGTTATCATCGCGTGGGCGGAGCCAAGGTCGATCGGACCGTGCTCGAGATCGACGACGATCCAGTCGAACCCTGAACGCGCCATGATCTGCACGGTCTGAATGCTGGGAATGGTCGCAATCGCTCCGAATGTCGGACGTCCTTCCCGCCACAGCTTGCGGAGACGGTTGAGCGGTTGAGGCGTCGTGGACGTCAAATCCAAAGCTCCGTTTCAGTCGCGATGATGGCACTCGATTCGAAAGCTAGCAGCGCGGCGAGATGTCAAAAAGATGAAGATGCATTCACGCTGGCACCCGACCGCCGAAAAACGGCATCAACGCCCGGCTCAGCGTGTGCGGCCGTCCGGAAGTGAAAATCATTTCGGCGCCGGCATGGTCGGCTTCGCCGCCGGGGGCCTTAAGCAGATCCGCAACCCGGCGAGCAATCGCTGGCGCGGGATCGATCCAGTCCACCGGCCATGGCGCCAGCCGGCTGAACCGATCCATCAGCAATGGGTAGTGCGTGCAGGCCAGCACGATGGTGTCGGTCCGCGCCAAATCGTTCTTGCCCTCTCCAACAAAACATGGCGCGAGTTCGGCCGATATTTTGAGATCGTTGACCTCGACGCCGTTCAATGCCGCCTCCGCCAGCGAAGCGAGCTGCGCCGAGCCCACCAGCGTCACTTCGCAGCCTTGCGCGAAATCGCGGATCAGCGCCTTGGTATATTCGCGCTTGACGGTGCCCCTGGTGCCGAGCACCGATACGCGTTTTGTCTTTGAACTCGCGCAGGCCGGCTTGATCGCCGGCACCGTCCCGACAAAGGATACTTTGTACTCGGCGCGAAGATGCGCCATCACCAGCGTCGAGGCGGTGTTGCAGGCGATCACCACCAGATCCGGGGCATGCGCGGCAATCAATTCGCCGATCAACGGCACCACGCGCGCGATGATCTGGTGCTCGCCGTGGTGGCCGTAAGGAAAGAACGCATCGTCCGCGACATAAACGTAATGCGCGTCGGGGCGCGCCCCGACGATTTCACGCAATACCGAGAGCCCGCCAAGGCCGGAATCGAACACCAGAATCGTCGGAGGTGATGCCACGCCGCAATCCTAGCCGATGTCGGGGTTACCGTTCAGTTGTTATTGCATGCCTGGTCACACCGGCAGCAACGGCCGATGCGGCATGGCCGGCAGCTCCACTCGTACGGCATCGCCGGGCTGAACGTCGCCCTCGGCGATCACTATGCTCATGATTCCAGGCTTGCGAACCAGATTGCCGTCCGCATCCTTGTCCAGCGTTGCGGCCATCAGGCCTTTCTGAAAATTGTCGATCTGGATGCGCGGGTTGCGCAGCCCGGTGACCTCGACAACGGCGCTTGCACCAAGATGCAATCGCGTGCCGGTCGGCAAGGCCAACAGATCAATGCCGGCGGTCGTGATGTTCTCGCCAAGCTCACTCGGCTTTACCGCAAAGCCTTTCGCGCGCAGCTCGTCGAACAGTTCGGCATGAATCAAATGCACCTGACGCAGATTGGGCAGCTTCGGGTCCTTGCGGACGCGCGAGCGGTGCTTGAGCGTCTCGCCCATATGGGCGTCGCCGGCGACACCCAATCCCTTGAGCAGGCGAATGCCGCGGC
>VAZH01000273.1 GCA_005884465.1 Alphaproteobacteria bacterium
CGACCGCGCCCACCGCCTCAGTCACATGGTGCCGATGAAGCGGGTCGGCACCGCGGACGAAATCGCCAACGCCATCGTCTGGCTGATGTCGGACGATGCCTCCTACGTGACCAGCGCCATTCTTGATGTGTCGGGCGGGCGCTAATACCTGTCACAGTCTTCAGCTACAGGACTCCAATCATGGCCACTTACGATCTTGTTGTCATCGGCACCGGTCCGGGCGGATATGTCTGCGCGATCCGCGCGGCGCAGCTCGGCATGAAGGTCGCCGTGGTCGAGAAGGATGCAACGCTTGGCGGCACCTGCCTCAATGTCGGGTGCATGCCGTCAAAGTCGCTGCTCTATGCGTCGGAAATGTTCGAGGAGGCGGCGCATTCGTTTGCGAAAATGGGCGTCAGCGTCCCCGCGCCAAAGCTCGATCTTCCCTCGATGATGAAATTCAAGCAGCAGGGCATCGACGGCAACGTCAAGGGCGTCGAGTTCCTGATGAAGAAGAACAAGATCGACGTCATCAGCGGCAAGGGAAAAATACTCGGTACCGGCAGGGTCGAGGTCGCCGGCAATGACGGCAAGACGCAGACGGTCGAGACCAAGAACATCGTCATCGCCACCGGCTCCGACATTGCGCAGCTGAAGGGCATCGAGATCGACGAGAAGCGCATCGTGTCGTCGACCGGCGCGCTTTCGCTCGAGCGGGTGCCCGAAAGACTATTAATCGTCGGCGCCGGCGTGATCGGGCTTGAACTCGGCTCGGTATGGCACCGGCTCGGTGCGCAGGTCATGGTAGTGGAATTTCTCGATCGCATCCTGCCGGGCAATGACGGTGAAGTGGCAAAACAATTTCAGCGCATTCTCGAAAAGCAGGGCTTTGCGTTCAAGCTCGGCGCCAAGGTCACCGGCGTCGATACCTCGGGCAAGACCCTGATCGCGCAGATCGAGCCGGCCGCGGGCGGCAAGTCCGAAGCGCTGGAGGCCGACGTGGTGCTGGTCTCGATCGGCCGCGTTCCCTACACCGAGGGTCTCGGCCTGAAGGAGGCCGGTGTCGCGCTCGACAATCGCGGGCGCGTGCAGATCGACGCGCATTTCGCCACCAGCGTCAAGGGCGTGTATGCCATCGGTGACGTCGTCGCGGGGCCGATGCTCGCCCATAAGGCCGAGGACGAAGGCGTTGCGGCTGCAGAGATTCTCGCCGGCCAGGCCGGGCATGTGAATTACGACGTGATTCCCAGCATTGTGTATACCACGCCGGAAGTATCGGCGGTCGGCAAGACCGAGGAAGAGCTGAAGCAGGCCGAAGTAGCCTATACCGTCGGCAAATTCCCCTTCACCGCCAATGGCCGTTCCAAGGTCAACCAGACGACCGAAGGATTCGTGAAGGTTCTCGCAGATGCGAAAACGGATCGGGTGCTCGGCGTGCACATTGTCGGCCGCGAGGCCGGCGAAATGATCCACGAAGCGGCCGTCCTGATGGAGTTTGGCGGTTCCGCCGAGGACCTGGCCCGCACCTGCCACGCCCACCCGACCCGTTCCGAGGCCATCAAGGAAGCCGCGCTTGCGGTCGGCAAGCGCGCGATACATATGTGAGCTACGCCCTGGGGAAATACGGGCGGGGACAACCTTCATGATGCGCCGCCTTCTTCAACCGGTCTGGGTGCTGCTTGCGGTCATCTTTCTGATCGAAGCCTGGCTGTGGGATCACCTCGAACCGATCGTGGCGTGGTTCGTGGCTCTGATTCCGCTGCGTGCCTTCAAGCAATGGCTTGCGGAGCGGATCGATACGCTGTCGCCGGCGATGACGCTGATCGTGTTCATCGTGCCGGTGATTCCCCTGTTTCCGCTGAAGCTGGTCGCCCTCTGGCTGCTCGCCCATGAATATTGGATGACCGCCATCCTCACCTTCATCTTGGCAAAATTCCTGGGCGTCGGCGTCGCCGCTTTCGTCTTCGACGTGACGCGGCCGAAATTGCTTGAAATGGAGTGGTTTGAGAAACTCTACGAGTTTGTCATGGCTTTGCGGGCAAAAGCCACGGCGCTGGTCGATCCAATCAAGCTTCGAATCAAGCAAGCCTTGCGCGGCGCCGGCGACGGCTGGTCGGCAAGGATGCTGCGGCTGATCCAGCGCTTCCGCAAAAGCGTGCACGAAGCGCGCTAAAGCATGATCCGGTTTTCCGAACAGATCATGCTCCAACACAAGCCTTCACATCAGATGCACCGAGTGCGGCGCGAACAGGCCGATCGCGGTGAACGCAAGCCCGGCCAGTGCCAGTGCGCCGGATATCCAGGCCAGCGCGATCATGCCGGTGATAATGGTTGCGGAAGCCAGCACGATTCCGATCTGAAACGCGGCAGAGGCGATCTCGTAGTGATGGTATCTGGCCAGCGCGAGGTCGCGTTCATGTTCGGCATGCTTGGCGCGCTCGGATAATTGCTCCGAGCCTTCGCCGGTTTCGGGCTCGGAGCGGTAGCGCGCCGCGGTCTTCTGCCATTCCTCGATCTGCTTTTGCAAGGCCGCCTTGGCGGCTTCGTCGCCCACGAGGCCGAGGCTTAGTCTGGCCTGGTCCGACACCGCCTGCACCACCGTGCGGCGGATGGTCTTGGCCTGAAAGAACGCCCAGAGGTTTGCGGCTTCGACGTTCTTGCCGATAGCTTCGGTCTGGGCGCCCTTGCCCAGTGTCTCCGACAGCGCCAGAAACAGCGCGATCACGGCGATCAGCAATGCGATCTTCCTGTTCTCGCCGGAGGCGTGCTCGACGTGCTCCGCATGCTCCATGCTTTCGTGTGCGCTCATGATTCTCTCCCGCTTGATAACGCCACGATTGACCGAACGGTCCCATCTGCGCAAGAGGCAAGCGGTTGTGACGAGAGTATGTCGGGGTTGCAGAATTCTCAGGCGCGCGGATGCGCCGCTTTATAGACCTCCAGCAACCGCTCGCTGTCGATGCCGGTATAGATCTGCGTGGTCGAGAGCGAGGCGTGGCCGAGCAACTCCTGGATCGCGCGCAGGTCGCCGCCGCGGCTCAGAAGATGGGTCGCGAAAGAATGCCGCAGCGCGTGCGGTGTCGCGCTGTCCGGCAGGCCCAGCGCGCCGCGCAGCCGTTCCATGGTGAGTTGAATGACCCGGGCCTTGAGCGGGCCGCCTCGGGCGCCGACAAAGATCGGACCATTGGGCGGCAGCGGATGCGGACAGATCGCCACATAATCCTGAACCAGCGCCAGCACATTTTGCAGCACCGGCACCATGCGGGTCTTGTTGCCCTTGCCGGTGACGACAAGCACGTCGCCGGCGCCGGGCAGAGGCACATCGCGGCGCTTCAGGCCGAGCGCTTCGGAGATGCGCAAGCCGGAGCCATACAACAGCGCCATGACGGCGGCGTCGCGCGCCCAAATCCAGGGATCGCGGGTCTCTCCGGCGCGTTCGCCGGCATTGGCAAAACGTTTGGCCGCCGCCATATGGATCGGTTTCGGCAGGCTCTTCCCGACCTTGGGCGCTCGGATCGCCGACAGCGCGCCGATCTTGCCGTTGCCTTCCCGTTCGAGGAAGCGCGCGAACGAGCGCAAACCGGCGAGCGCCCGCATCAGCGAACGGCCGCCGATATCGTGTCCGCGCCGCATCGCCATGAAAGCCCTGACGTCGCTCGCCTCGAGCGCTGCAAGACGCGAAAGCGTCACCTGTGCGCCCCAGTGCTCGCCGAGAAAGCCGAGACACTGGCGGACGTCCCGGGCGTAGGCTTCCAGCGTCTTCGGCGACAGCCGTCGTTCGCTGCGCAAATGCGACAGCCAGCGCGTCATCTCCCGCGCGATACCGTCGTCGGCGCAGTCGAGTTCGATTGGTTGAACCGTGGCAGCCGGTTTTGTCATAAGTTGCCTTGGGGCACAGATGATTCCCGGTGATTATATCGCACCTCTTTCGTTTACCGTTCGCTAACTTGCGAAAGCGGCAGCGCTCGACACTGGCCCCGACCCGTGCACGGCCTTAAGTTAGCGCCGGCCTTTCGACTTCGAGCCTGATTCTTCAATGGACCATTCGCCGCGTGCCAGCACCTTATCCGTATCGTCGGCGCGCGTCGTCGACGTGCTGGTGCCGGTCGCGCTCAATCAGACCTATTCCTACCGGGTGCCGCGCGGCATGGATGTGGCGCCGGGCGATGTGGTCTGCGTGCCGCTGGGGCCGCGCGAGGCGGTCGCGGTGGTGTGGGCGGAGAACGCCAATCCCGATCCGCGCCTGCACAATCGCCTCAAGGACGTCAGCGAAAAGCTCGACGTGCCGCCGTTGCAAGAGGAGCTGCGCGCTCTCGTCGATTGGGTCGCCAACTACACGCTGTCCGCCCGCGGCATGGTATTGAGGATGTGCTTGCGGATGGGCGAACATCTCGGCCCGGAGCGGGTGCGGATGGGCGTGCGTCTGATCGGCGCGCCGCCTGCGCGCATGACGCCGGCGCGGCGCCGGCTGATCGAGCTACTGTCGGACGGGTTGCTGCGCGGCAAATCGGAAGCCGCGAAGGAAGCCGGCGTCAGCGCCGGCGTGATCGATGGTCTGGTCGATGAAGGCACGCTGACGACGGAAGCCATGCCGCGCGCGCCGGCGCCGCCTGCGCCCGATCCGTCGTTCTCAACGCCCGACTTTTCCCGCCAGCAGCGCATTGCGGTGGATGCGATGCGCGCGTTAGCGGCGAACGGCAGCTTTCACGTCGCGCTGCTCGATGGCGTCACCGGCTCGGGAAAAACCGAAGTTTATTTCGAGGCCGTTGCGGAAACGATCCGCCGTGGCAAGCAGTCGCTGATTTTGATGCCGGAGATCGCGCTGACCGGCCAGTTCCTCGATCGCTTCGCGCAGCGTTTTGGCGTGCGTCCCCTGGAGTGGCATTCCGAACTAACCCCGCGCACAAGGCAACGCAACTGGGCTGCAATTGCAGCGGGCGAAGCTCCCGTCGTGGTCGGTGCGCGCTCCGCGCTGTTTCTGCCCTATGCCAATCTCGGGCTGATGGTCGTCGACGAAGAGCATGACCAGGCCTACAAGCAGGACGAAGGTGCGCATTATCACGCCCGCGACATGGCGGTGGTGCGCGCGCATATCGCCAAGATTCCGATTGTGCTGGCGTCGGCGACGCCTTCGGTCGAAACCGAGGTCAATGCCCGCAAGGGCCGCTACCAGCGCGTGGTGCTGCCGTCGCGATTTGGCGGCCAGCACATGCCGCAGATCGAGGCGATCGATCTGCGGCGCGAACCGCCGGGCCGCGGCCGCTTCATCTCGCCGCGGCTCGCCGAGCAAATTCGGATCGCGGTGGAGCGGCGCGGGCAGGCGCTGTTGTTCCTGAACCGCCGCGGCTACGCGCCGCTGACACTGTGCCGGGCATGCGGGCATCGCTTTGCCTGCACCATCTGCGACGCCTGGCTGGTCGATCATCGCTTCCGCCAGCGCCTGGTCTGTCATCACTGCGGCTTCTCGATGCCGCGCCCGGATGTCTGCCCGCATTGCGCGGCGGAACAATCGCTGGTGGCGGTCGGCCCCGGCGTCGAGCGCTTGCAGGAGGAAGCCGCCAGCCTGTTCCCGGAAGCGCGCACCATGGTGCTGTCGAGCGATCTGATCACCTCGATCGAGACCATGCGCAGCGAGTTGAACGAGATAGCGGAGGGACGCGTCGACATCATCATCGGCACGCAATTGGTGGCGAAGGGCCATCATTTTCCGCGGCTCAATCTGGTCGGCGTGGTCGATGCCGATCTCGGCTTGAGCAATGGCGATCCGCGCGCCGCCGAGCGCACGTTTCAGCTGCTCAACCAGGTGATCGGGCGCGCCGGACGGGATCAGGGCCGCGGGATCGGCTATCTGCAGACCCATCAGCCCGAGCATCCCGTGATGAAGGCGCTGGTGGCGTGCGACCGCGAGGCGTTTTACGCCAGCGAGATCGAGGCGCGCGAGCGCGCCTTCTATCCGCCGTTCGGCCGGCTCGCCAGCCTGATCATCTCCGCGGGCGATCGATCCACCGCGGAAAGCTTTGCACGCAGGTTGGCCGCGATCGCGCCGATCGACCAACGGATCCAGGTGTTGGGACCCGCCGAAGCCCCGCTCGCGGTGATCAAGGGCCGCTATCGCTTCCGCCTGCTGGTGAAGTCGGCGCGCGGCGTTGATCTGTCGGAGTATTTGCGGGAGTGGCTTGCCGCCGGCCCGAAGACCAAAGGCAATCTCAAGCTCGAGGTCGACGTCGATCCGCAAAGCTTTTTGTAACCTTTGTCATTCCAGGGCGAGGCGAAGCCTCGAACCCGGAATCCAACCACGATCGGGAGTATGGATTCCGGGCCCGCGCCAAAATGGCGCGTCCCGGAATGACGAAGGAGAGGGGGTCGCGAAAGAAGGCCTGCCGTCATTTCTGACGGCAGGCCTGTTTTTCGGCATGCAGCAAGTTCTGCGGCCGTTACGCCATACAACGCTTACGAAGTTGAATGGATGAAGAGGCGTAAAACGCCTTAAGAGACGACCTCTGCAGTGACGCGGCCAACGCCGGCACTGGTCAGGCCGATCGCGCGGGCGGCGCCCGTGGACAGGTCAAGCACCCGGCCGCGGACGAACGGGCCGCGGTCGTTGATGGTGACGACGACGCTGCGGCCGCCATGGGTCACCCTGAGCTTGGTGCCGAATGGCAGCGAACGGTGGGCCGCCGTCAGGGCACTTTGATTGAAACGCTGGCCAGAGGCGGTCTTGCTGCCGGATTCGTTGCCGTAAAAGGAAGCCATCCCCGAGAAGCTGTGTCCGGAGCCCGATGACGGGGTCACCGCGGCATTGGCATCACGCCAGGAAGAATTGCTTGCGTGATGAGAATGGCGATGATGTCTGGATTTGGCCGAGGCTTCGGTGGTGCCCCCGCCGATAAAAAGAGTTGCGGCGCCGATAGCCAGCGCCGTGCGCCACCGGGTTGCATTTCCCGATGTTAGATTTTTAGATTTCAGCATATAGCAGTCCCTCGAGATAGTATTGCCACATATGTGGCAAGTGGAACCCCCGTCCCGTTCTGAGTGGCTGCCGTTTGGTGGGCTAATGAGGCATAAACTTGGCAGTAATTCCCCTATGTTCCTGGCTGAAACATCTTGTTACCTCAAGGGTTAATCCA
>VAZH01000274.1 GCA_005884465.1 Alphaproteobacteria bacterium
GATCGACATCGTCAACCGGTACGGCGGCAAGCTCGACGAGGATACCGTCAGGCAGGAGCTGGAAGGCAATATCTGCCGCTGCACCGGCTACCACAATATCGTCAAATCGGTGCTCGACGCCGCCGGCCGCATGAACGTTGCACAAGCAGCGGAATAGTTCCTGATCTGCAAGCTCAGGACTTTCGAAAATCAAGAACCGGCTGCGATCTGCGCCCTTCGAGAGTTTCGCGCAGTTGATGCGGCCCGACAGGGAGAGATGCGATGGGTGTTGAAGGTATTGGCGCAAGCGTGGTGCGCAAGGAAGATCGGCGTTTCATCACCGGCAAAGGCCGCTACGTCGACGACATCAAGTTGCAGGGCATGACGCATGCCCACTTCGTGCGCAGTCCGCACGCTCATGCCAGGGTGAAGAGCATCGATTCCTCGGCGGCAATGAAAATGCCCGGCGTGATCGGCGTGCTCACGGGAAAGCAGATCGTCGATGACAAGATCGGCAATTTGATCTGCGGCTGGGCGATTACATCCAAGGACGGCACGCCGATGAAGATGGGCGCGTGGCCGGCGATGGCGCCGGAGACGGTGCGCTTCGTCGGACAGGCGGTCGCGGTGGTGATCGCCGAGACCAAGAACCAGGCGCGCGATGCGGCCGACGCGGTGGTCGTCAATTATGAGGAGCTTCCTGCCGCGGCCGACATTCGCGCGGCGATCAAGCCCGGCGCGCCGCAGCTGCACCCCGAGGCACCCGGCAACGTGATCTACGACTGGGCGCTCGGTGATGAAGCCGCGGTGAAAGACGCCTTCAGCAAGGCGGCCAATGTGGTGTCGCTCGAACTCACCAACAACCGCCTGGTGCCGAATGCGATGGAGCCGCGCGCGGCGATCGCGGAATATAATGAAGCCGAAGAGCATTTTACCCTCTACACGACATCGCAAAACCCGCATGTCGCGCGGCTCGTGCTGTCAGCATTCTACAACATCGCGCAGGAGCACAAGCTGCGGGTAGTGGCGCCTGATGTCGGCGGCGGTTTCGGCTCCAAGATCTACATCTATCCGGAAGAAATGGTGGCGCTGTGGGCCTCCAAGAAGGTACGTCGCCCGGTGAAATGGACCGGCGATCGCTCGGAAGCCTTCCTCACCGATGCGCATGGCCGCGACCATATCTCGAAGGCGGAGATGGCGTTCGACAAGGACAACAAGATCCTGGCCTTGCGGGTAAAAACCCACGCCAATCTCGGCGCCTACATGTCGCTGTTCTCCTCCGCAGTGCCGACCTATCTCTACGCGACGCTGCTGTCGGGCCAGTACAACATCCCGGCGATCTACGCGGAAATCATCACTGTCTACACCAACACCACGCCGGTCGACGCCTATCGCGGCGCGGGCCGGCCCGAAGCGAGCTATCTGCTCGAACGGATGATGGAAACCGCGGCGCGGCAATTGAAGGTCGATCCGGCGGAATTGCGCCGCAAGAATTTTATCACGCAATTTCCGTATCAGACGCCGGTCATCATGGCCTACGACACCGGCGATTTCGGCGCCTCGCTGGATGCGGCGTTGAAGGCGATCGACTACGCCGGCTTCCCGGCGCGGAAGGATCAGGCCAGGAAGCAAGGCAAGCTGCGCGGCATCGGTTTCTCCTGCTACATCGAGGCCTGCGGCATCGCGCCCTCCAAAGCGGTCGGCAGCCTCGGCGCCGGCGTCGGCTTGTGGGAATCCGCGGAAGTCCGCGTCAATCCGGTCGGCACCATCGAAATCCTCACGGGTTCGCACAGCCATGGCCAGGGCCACGAGACCACCTTCGCGCAACTGATTGCGGACCGTCTCGGCGTTCCGATCAGCCAGGTGCAGATTGTCCACGGCGACACCGACAAGGTGCAATTCGGCATGGGCACTTATGGCTCGCGCTCGATCGCGGTCGGCGGCACCGCCATTGTCAAGGCGATGGACAAGGTCGAAGCCAAGGCCAAGAAGATCGCTTCGCATCTCCTGGAAGCGTCCGAGGGCGACATCGTCATCGAGAACGGCGAGTTCAAGGTCACCGGCACCGACAAGTCGATCGCGCTGCCGATGGTCGCGCTGGCGGCCTACACCGCGCACAACCTGCCCGACGGCATGGAGCCCGGCTTGAAGGAAACCGCGTTCTATGACCCGACCAACTTCACCTTCCCGGCGGGCGCCTATATCTGCGAACTCGAGGTCGATCCCGGCACCGGCAAGACCTCTTTCGTCAATTTCGTCGCCGCCGACGATTTCGGCCGGCTGATCAATCCGATGATTGTCGAAGGCCAGGTCCATGGCGGCCTCGCCCAGGGCATCGGCCAGGCATTGCTGGAAAGCGCGGTCTACGACTCGAACGGTCAGCTCGTGACCGCGTCCTTCATGGACTACACCATGCCGCGCGCCGACGACCTGCCGTCGTTCAAATTGAGCCATACCACGACGCTGTGTCCGGGCAATCCGCTTGGGGTCAAAGGCTGCGGCGAGGCCGGCGCGATCGGCGCCTCGGCCGCCGTCATCAACGCCATCACCGATGCAATCGGCAACAACAAGCTTGAGATGCCGGCGACGCCCGACCGTGTCTGGCACGCCATTCAGGGGTGATTATTCGTCATTCCGGGCGACGCGAAGCGTCGAACCCGGAATCTGAAACGCGGCATAAAGCTCGAGATTCCGGGTCTGCGCGCAAGCGCGCATCCCGGAATGACGCGAAGGCCAAAAGAGAAAGCTACAGGGAGCACCGTCATGTATCAGACAACCTACCATCGCCCCTCCTCGGTCGACGAAGCCGCGGCACTTTTTGCCAAGGGTTCGGAGTCGAAATATCTGGCCGGCGGCCACACCCTGATCCCGGTGATGAAGCAGCGGCTTGCCTCGCCGTCCGACGTGATCGATCTCGGAAAGATCAAGGAACTCGTCGGCGTCGAGCTGTCGGCCGATGCGCTGACCATCAAGGCGGCGACGACCTATTTCGATATCCTGCAGAGCGCGGACGCCAAGAAGGCGATTCCCGCGATCGTGCATCTGGCCTCGGTGCTGGGCGATCCCCAGGTGCGCTATCGCGGCACCATCGGTGGCTCGATCGCCAACAACGATCCGGCGGCGGATTTTCCCGCCGCCGTTCTGGCGCTCGGCGCGACGGTGAAAACCAACAAGCGCTCGATAGCAGCGGATGATTTCTTTAAGGGGCTGTTTTCAACCGCGCTTGATGACGGCGAGATCATCACCGCGGTCTCGTTCCCGATTCCGGCCAAGGCGGGATATTCGAAGATGCGGCATCCGGCCTCGCGCTTTGCGCTGACCGGCGTGTTCGTCGTCAAGACCAAATCGGGCGATGTCCGCGTCGCCGCCACCGGCGCATCCTCGAGCGGGGTGATGCGGGTGCCGGCGATCGAGGCGGCGCTGAAGGCCAACTGGTCGCCAGGCGCGCTCGACAGCATCAAGGTTTCGGCTGACGGGCTGCTGACGGATATCCATGGCTCGGCCACCTACCGCGCCAACCTGGTCAAGGTGATGGCGCAGCGCGCGGTCGCTGAAGCAGGATGAACCCGACCCGTTGTCTCTAACTCGTCATGCGCGGGCTTGACCCGCGCATTCATCGAGAAACAAGCCTTTTCTCAAGGATGATGGATTGCCCGGTCAAGCCCGGCAATGACGGCGGATGGGTTGGAGCCAGAGTCCGCTCGTGTGACCGCGCCGCTCTGCATTTAGCCATATTCGGGCCAAAAGGCGCTTGCCACCCTCACCGCCAGGCTGGACAATTCAGCCAACAAAGACACTTTATAATTTTGCGCGTATTCTGATCGCAAAAACGGTATCCACCCTCGGATCAAGTCCAAGGGCATGCTTTTGCGGAATACGCGCGGGGAGCGCCCATGAAATTCGGCATTTTCTACGAGCATCAGCTGCCGCGGCCGTGGAACGATGGCGCCGAGCACCGGCTGTTTCAGGAGGCGCTCGATCAGGTCGAGCTCGCCGACAAACTCGGCATCGACTTCGCCTGGGAAGTCGAGCACCATTTTCTGGAAGAATATTCGCATTCCTCGGCGCCCGAGATTTTCCTTGCGGCGTGCTCGCAGCGCACCAGGAACATCCGTCTCGGCCATGGCATATGTTTGATGCCGCCGAAATACAACCACCCGGCGCGGGTCGCGGAGCGCATCGCCACCCTTGACCTCGTCTCCAACGGGCGCGTCGAATTCGGCACCGGCGAGAGCGCTTCCTTGATGGAGCTCGGCGGCTTCAATGTCGGCTTTGATCCGGTCGAGAAGCGGCGGATGTGGAAAGAGGGTGTCGAGCAATGCACCAACATGATGGTGATGGACCCCTATCCCGGCTTCAAGGGCGAGTTCTTCGAG
>VAZH01000275.1 GCA_005884465.1 Alphaproteobacteria bacterium
CCAAACTGCTCACACCCTGGGGTCAAGCCCGAGGGCATGCTTTGGCGGATCATATGCTCGTCATTCCGGAGACATTTCGATGACCATCACCACTGCTCACATTCCTGCCATAGTGGCGCTGATCGCGGGCATCCTGATCCTGATCATGCCGCGGCTGCTTAATCTCGTGGTCGCGATCTACCTGATTTGCACCGGCCTGATTGGCCTCGGGCTGCTCAAATGGCTCCACATGTAGCGTTGAAACGACGTTCGCATCTTGCGCGGAACCGTTCAAAGTGGTGTAAGGCGCGCACCCTTCTCCCCTCTCGCGGATTGTTTATCAGTCATGGCCAAAGCCGCCTCCAGAGCCAAGAAAGTCGCAGCGAAATCAAAGCCATCCATGCCGGCCCGGGCCAAAGCTGCGCCGCCGGCCTCTGCCCGCAAAGCCCTGACGAAGAGCCCCGCCAAACCGGCGTCGAAGCCCGCCGGCAAGGTCATGGCCAGCAAGCCCGCTGCGGAGGCCGTGAAATCCGGTAAATGGGTGTTCACATTCGGCGACGGCAAAGCTGAAGGCAAAGCAGAGTTGCGCAATTTGCTGGGCGGCAAGGGCGCCAATCTCGCCGAAATGGCCAATCTCGGACTACCGGTCCCCCCCGGCTTCACGATTCCGACGTCGGTCTGCACGTATTTTTACGCGCACAACAAATCCTATCCAAAGGAATTGAAGGCGCAGGTGGAAAAGGCGCTGGACCATGTCGGCAAATTGACCGGCAAGGCTTTTGGCGATTCGAAGAATCCGCTTCTGGTCTCGGTGCGTTCGGGCGGCCGCGCTTCGATGCCGGGCATGATGGATACCGTGCTCAATCTCGGCCTCAACGACACCACCGTCGAGGCGCTGGCCGAAATGTCGGGCGATCGCCGCTTTGCCTATGACAGCTACCGCCGCTTCATCACGATGTATTCTGACGTGGTGCTCGACTTCGAGCACCATCACTTCGAGGACATTCTCGATACCTTCAAGGACAGCCAGGGCTACACACTCGACACGGACTTGACCGCCGACGACTGGGTCGATGTGGTCGGCCGCTACAAGGATGCGGTGGCGCGCGAAACCGGCAAGGATTTCCCGCAGGATCCGCACGACCAATTGTGGGGCGCGATTGGGGCGGTGTTTTCGTCGTGGATGAATGCGCGCGCGGTGACCTACCGGCGGCTGCATGACATTCCGGAATCCTGGGGCACCGCGGTCAACGTCCAGGCGATGGTGTTCGGCAATATGGGCGATACCTCGGCGACCGGGGTCGCGTTCACGCGCAATCCCTCGACCGGCGAGAGCAGGCTGTACGGCGAATTCCTGATCAACGCGCAGGGCGAGGACGTGGTGGCCGGCATCCGCACGCCACAGGACATCACCGAATATGCGCGCAAGGAATCCGGCTCTGACAAGGCATCGATGGAAACCGCGATGCCCGAGGCGTTCAAGGAGCTGACGCGGATCTACACGCTGCTCGAAAAGCATTACCGCGACATGCAGGACATGGAGTTCACGGTCGAGCAGGGCAAATTATGGATGCTGCAGACCCGCAGCGGCAAGCGTACCGCCAAGGCGGCCCTGCGCATCGCCGTCGAGCTCGCCAATGAAGGCCTGATCAGCAAGAAAGACGCGGTGTCGCGGATCGATCCCGCTTCCCTCGATCAATTGCTGCACCCGACCATCGATCCCGCGGCGAAGCGAGATGTGATCGCCACCGGCCTGCCGGCGTCGCCGGGCGCCGCCTCCGGCGAAATCGTGTTCTCTTCCGATGAAGCCGCCAAGTTGCAGGCCGACGGCCGCAATGTGATTCTGGTGCGGATCGAGACCAGCCCGGAAGACATTCACGGCATGCATGCCGCTGAAGGCATTCTGACAACGCGCGGCGGCATGACCTCGCACGCCGCGGTGGTCGCGCGCGGCATGGGCAAGCCCTGCGTCTCCGGTTGCGGCAGCATCCGCGTCGACTACGGCCGCGGCACCATGAGCGTCGGCTCGCGCACCTTCAAGACCGGCGACGTGATCACCATCGACGGATCGCTGGGCCAGGTGCTGGCCGGGCGGATGCCGATGATCGAGCCGAAATTGTCAGGCGAATTCGGCACGCTGATGGGCTGGGCCGATTCTGTTCGCAAACTTGGCGTTCGCGTCAATGCCGATACGCCGGAAGATGCGCGCACCGCCATCAAATTCGGCGGCGAGGGCATCGGGCTTTGCCGCACCGAGCATATGTTCTTCGAGGAAACCCGAATCCGCACCGTGCGCGAGATGATTCTCGCCGAGGACGAACAGGAGCGCCGCGCCGCGCTGTCGAAACTGCTGCCGATGCAGCGCGCGGATTTCGTCGAGCTGTTCGAGATCATGAAGGGCCTGCCGGTGACGATCCGGCTGCTCGATCCGCCGCTGCATGAGTTTCTGCCGCACACCCAGGCCGAGATCGAGGAAGTCGCGCGCGCGATGAATACCGATCCGCGGCGGCTGGCGGACCGCGCCCGTGAGCTTGCGGAATTCAATCCGATGCTCGGCTTCCGCGGCTGCCGCCTCGCCATCGCCTATCCCGAGATCGCCGAGATGCAGGCCCGCGCCATCTTCGAAGCCGCGGTCGAAGCGGGAAAACGGACCGGCAAGGCCGTCGGGCTCGAGGTGATGGTGCCGCTGATCGCGACCAAGGCCGAGTTCGATCTGGTCAAGGCGCGGATCGACGCCACGGCGCAATCGGTGATGAAGGAGACCGGAGCCAAACTGAGCTATCAGGTCGGCACCATGATCGAACTGCCGCGTGCCTGCCTGCTGGCTGGCGAGATCGCAACGACGGCTGAGTTCTTTTCGTTCGGCACCAACGACCTGACGCAGACGACCTACGGCATCAGCCGCGATGACGCCGCCGGATTCCTCGGTACCTACATCGCAAAGGGGATCCTGGAGGTCGATCCGTTCATCTCGGTCGACCGCGCCGGCGTCGGCGAGCTGGTGAAGATCGGCGTCGTGCGCGGCCGCAAGACCCGCCCGGATATCAAGGTCGGGATCTGCGGCGAACATGGTGGCGATCCCGCCTCCGTCGCGTTCTGCCACGAGATTGGCCTCGATTACGTCTCGTGCTCGCCTTACCGCGTCCCGATCGCGCGGCTGGCCGCCGCGCAGGCCGCGCTCGGCAAGACGATCGCCAGCCAGGCGTGAGTTCCGCTTTACACCTGACGATCAACAAAGACGGGCGTCATGCCCGGACTTGATCCGGGTATCCACACCTTACAGCGTTCGTAGGAGAGAAGACCTGGATGGCCGGGACGAGCTTGGCCATGACGATGGAACCCCGTAGTGACGCGGGCGAAAAAATCGCGCCGGGCGAAAATCTTCTTCATCATTTTCGTTGACGGGATATTTACCACTTTGTTCGAGTGCCCGTTTACCAACGTTTTTGATGTGACTGCGCAAACGCAAGTGTTTCCTTGCGTGTATCGCAGATGCAACGCCGATTAACTCCGTCGCAACCTAAATTCGATACCACCAAAAAAGATCGAATTGCACGGATGTACTGCGGTTCGATCGCATGTGTAGCGTTGCGTGAGCGTATCGATGTTACAGTTGCGTAACCACCCGAAGGGCGCGCGTTTCGCGTCCTTCGGTGTAGGTCTCTGCGTCTTCGCATTGATGCCGGCAGAGATCGGATATCAGGACATCGCCTCACTGCTTGCGCGGCAGCCGGGCGTGGCCGAACGCTGGCAGAAACGGGTATTCTCCGCCGCCTCCACCATTCAGGTCGCCACCTACGCCTTCGGCCGTCCGATCGGGACCTCCATTCCGCAAACCGCGACCTATCGGCTGGCCAGTCTCGATACCCAGGGCATCGACATCACCGGCTCCGTGACGCGCAATTCAATCATGCAAGTGCCGCCACGCTATCAGGCGTCCGATTTTCCGAAGGTCGACCGCACGCTGAAGGGCGATCGGCTCGTCATCCTTCCGCCGCAGCCCGCGGCGCCCGTCAACACCGCGCCCTCGAACGAGGATCCATCGACCTCCAATGCCTCGGTGAGGGGCGCAAAAACCGCCGCCGCGCCACCTACGGATCGTGCGCCGCTCGATCCCGAACTCCAGGAAGCGCTCAGCGCGCCGCCGCTTGCCCAATACGATGTCGCGATGTCGCTGGAAGCCCAGCCGCTCGACGACCTGAAAGCCGGGCCGGATGCCTCAACGCTCCCGCTCGAGCCCGCTCCCTCGCGCGACGGCTTCTCGGTGAAGACCGCGAGCCTGTTTTTTGGAAGTACGTCGCTCGGCGGCTCAATCGAGAGCATGGAGCGCTGGCGGCCCGGCGAAGAGCCTCTGATCGTGATGCCGGGAGCGCTGCCCGATCTGGACATGAAAATGATGGCATCGCTGCCGTCGGCGACGGACGAGCCGCTCAAGGCTGGCGACAGCGGCGAGAGCATCGCCGCCAAGGGCGAAGTCAACACCGACAATCAGCGGGCAAAAACGCCGGCCGAGCGCCTCGGCCTGTTCGACGAGAAGTCGCGCGCCAAATCAGAAAAATGCCTGGCCGAGGCGGTTTACTTCGAAGCCCGCGGCGAAGCCGTGCGCGGCCAGATCGCCGTGGCACAGGTGGTGATGAACCGCGCGTTCTCCGGCTTTTATCCGAGCACGGTCTGCGGCGTGGTCTACCAGAACAAGCACCGCCATCTCGCGTGCCAGTTCACCTTTGCCTGCGATAGGATCGCCGACGTTGTGCGCGAACCCGACATGTGGGACCGCGCCAGGAAGATCGCAAAGGCGATGCTCGACGGCCAGCTTTGGTTGCCGGAAGTCGCCAAGTCGACGCACTACCATGCCTATTGGGTGCGCCCATCCTGGGTGAATGAGATGAAGAAGATGTACAAGTTTGGCGTACACACTTTCTACCGGCCGCGCGCATGGGGCGATGGCAGCGAGGCGCCAAGTTGGGGAACGCCCGCGGAGACCGCGGCTATTTCGGCGAAGCTCGCGGAAGCCGCGCATAGCTCGGCCGAAATGTCGGAATCGTCAGTGCGGCGGTAGAGCGCGACTCAACGCATTCCCGTCATCCTGAGAGTCGTGACGGGATGAGGTCGTATTCGCCGTCATTGCGAGGAGCGAAGCGACGAAGCAATCCATTCTTTTCTTTATGCTCAAGCGATGGATTGCTTCGCGGAGCCTGTCATCGGGCGACGCCTTGCGCCGACCCGTTGGCTCGCAATGACGGCGATCACGCATCTATATCGAGCGCGACATCGAAATTCGGCGCGGAGTGCGTCAGCGCGCCGGAGGACACGTAATCCACGCCGGTCGCGGCGATCTTTGCAATCGAACCTTGCGTGACGCCGCCGGACGCCTCCAGCACGACGCGCCCTTTTGCCAGTTTCACGGCCTCGGCAAGATCAGCAGTATCCATATTGTCCAGCAGCACCACGTCGGCCAAACCGGTGTCGAGCACCTCGCGCAGCTGCGCGAGCGTATCGACCTCGATCTCGATCTTGACCAGATGCCCGGCAT
>VAZH01000276.1 GCA_005884465.1 Alphaproteobacteria bacterium
TGCAGCTTGGCCGGCAGATTGCACGACCGTTCTGGATCGATACCGTCGGCCGTTCCAATTTGGTGGAAATCCGCATCCAGCTCGACGACGCCGTGATGCGCATCTTCGCCCAGCGCAGCGCCGCCTATGCCTCGAATTCGGAGATTTTTATCTTCTGGATGCTGGGGACGTCCTCGATTCTGCTGATCGTCGCGGTCTTGTTCCTGCGCAACCAGATCAAGCCGATCCTGCGCCTGGCCGACGCCGCCGAAAGCTTCGGCAAGGGCCGCGAGGCGCCGAATTTCCGTCCCCGCGGCGCGCGGGAAGTGCGCCGTGCGGCGCAGGCCTTCCTGGAGATGAAATCGCGCATCGAGCGCTCGATCGAGCAGCGCACCGCGATGCTGGCCGGCGTCTCGCACGATCTGCGCACCATCCTGACCCGCTTCAAGCTCGAACTGGAGTTGATCGGCGATAGTCCCGAGGTCGACGGCATGCGCAAGGATGTCGACGAGATGTCCGGCATGCTGGAGGACTATCTCGCCTTCGCGCGCGGCGACAGCGGCGAGCAGGCGCAACCCACCGACATGGCGCTGGCGCTCGAGGAGTTGCGCAGCGACGCCGAGCGCAACGGCCACGCCGCGACGGTGGCGTTTCACGGACTGCCTATCGTGACGGTGAAGCCGGCCTCGTTCAAGCGCTGCCTGGCCAATCTGGTATCCAACGCGGCGCGGCACGCCAACGCGATTTCAATCACCGGCCACCGCGATCACCGCTATCTCACGGTCACCGTCGACGACGACGGACCAGGCATTCCGCAGCAGATGCGCGAGGAAGTGTTCAAGCCGTTCCTGCGGCTGGATGACGCCCGCAATCAGGATGAGGGCGGCACCGGGCTTGGGCTTGCCATCGCCCGCGATATCGCACGTTCGCATGGCGGCGACATCATGCTCGGCGACAGCCCGATGGGCGGGCTGCGCGCCACGGCGCGGATACCGGTGTGACGCCGATCGCGCGACGCGCGTCAGATCGGATGGTCCGGTTCAGTACAATCCGGTTCAGTACAGCGTGCGGAGCGGCAGTTCGGTGGCGCCATAGGGCACCCAGCGGCAGGCGAAGGAAATGTAGCCGCCATATTGAGGGTCGACGGAGAGGAATTTCACCACCTTGCCGTAAGCCGCGCAGTGCGCCACCGCGAGCTGACGCACATCGGTCTGGGCCGCCAGCGGATAGGCGATAATGCCGCCGGTGTCGTTGCCCTTGAACGGCGGCACATGGCCGGCCCGCGCCGGCGCGCATGCCAGCATCCCGCACACGGCAACCAGGCTCATAGCCCCCATCATTCGCATCGCCGACTCCATTTCGCCCGGCGAGACCTTAAAGCGCATCCGCTGGCATGGAAAGAACGGCCGATGGTTTGACGCGCAGTTATCGCCAAGTGTTGCCGCGCTGCACTTGACCTCACCCTAGCTTAGCGGCACCGTCCGCGTCGGATTATCCGGCGGATTCCCATGCGCGACCTCTTCCCATCCTTGAAAAGACTTGGTCTTGGCGCCGCGCTCGGCGTTCTTTTCGGCGTGTTCGGCTTTGGCCAGCCGGCCCAGGCTGCCTGGCCCTGGGAGCTGAATTTCTGGTTGTCCGGCCCGCGCTATGACGGGCGGGTGGCCGAATGCGGGCGCGTGCTGGGGACGATCAGCAACCAGTTCCGGGAAAAAGAAAGCAAGTTCTGGAATTCCGCCCTGCAGATCACGGGCTATGGCCAGATCCATGAAACCGCGTTCAGGCCCTGGCAATCCGACAACATTCCGCGGCGCTATTGCAGTGCCGACGTGCTCCTGAACGACGGCACACTGCACACGGTACATTACTCGATCATCGAGGACGGCGGCTTTGCCGGCTTCGGCCAGGGCGTGGAATGGTGCGTGACCGGGCTCGATCGCAACTGGGCCTACAATCCGCGCTGCAAGGCCGCCCGGCCCTGATTTCCGGACCCGTTTCGCGCCAGAGCTCCGGTCGCTTTCACGTCTTTCCTTATTTTGTTCTTGAAATGTTCCGATCGCCTGCTAGGCTCGCCCCAGTCAAGTATGGGGGTCACCATGTTTTACTCTGCAAGGACTTCGATTTCGCCGCTGTTGAAGGCGTTTGGCCTGCTGGTTTTCGCAGTCCTGATCGGCATCTCCGCGACGGCGTCGGCGCAGGATCGCCGGCAGAATGCCCCCGGTGAGTTCGATTTTTACGTGCTGTCGCTGTCGTGGTCGCCCTCCTTCTGCGAGCAGGCGTCGGAGCGCGGCAGCGGCGGGCGCTCGCAGATCCAGTGCGGGGGGCGGCCGTATTCCTTCGTGGTGCACGGCTTGTGGCCGCAATATGAGCATGGCTTTCCGGATTATTGCCAGCGGCCGTCACCGCGGCTTGATCGCAATATCGTGTCCTCGATGCTGGACCTGATGCCGGCGCCAGGGCTGATCTTCAACGAGTGGGACAAGCACGGCACCTGCTCGGGACTGGGCGCGCGGGCCTATTTCGAGACCATCCGCAAGGCGCGTTCTGCCGTGAAAATTCCGGAAGAGTATCTCGAATTGTCGGCTCCGAAGACCGTTGCGCCTGCCGAGATCGAGGAAGCCTTCATCAAGGCCAATCCCGGCTTGAGCAGTTCTGCGATCGCCGTGACCTGCGACAAGACGCGGCTCAGCGAAGTACGTATCTGCATGAACAAGGATCTCCAGTTCCGCGCCTGCGAGGAGATCGATCGCCGCGCCTGCCGGCGCGAGCAGGTGACAATGCCGCCGATAAGGGGCGGATAAGACGCACAAGGAAAGCGCCCGCCGTCATTGCGAGGAGCGCAAGCGACGAAGCAATCCAGCGCCTGTTTCGCGTGGCCATGGATTGCTTCGCTCCACTCGCAACGACGTGGTAATTCCTATTGCCATGAACTACCGTCATGCCTTTCATGCCGGCGGCTTTGCCGACGTCGTCAAGCACGTCGTGCTGGTGCGCATTCTCACCTATCTGCAGGACAAACCGGCCTCGTTCCGCGTCATCGACACCCATGCCGGCGCCGGGCTCTACGATCTCACTTCCGATGAAGCGCGCCGCGGCGGCGAGTGGCTCACCGGCATCGCGCGGCTGATGCAGGCCCGGTTCTCGGAAAGCACCGCGCCACTCATAAAACCCTATCTCGACATCGTCAGAGCCTTCAATCGGCCGGGCGACCTTGAGGCCTATCCCGGTTCGCCGCTGATCGCGCGGGCGCTATTGCGGCCGCAGGATCGCCTGACCGCGTGCGAGGTCGAACCGAAAGCGCGCAAGCGCCTGATCGATGCCCTGCGCCGCGACACCCAGGCAAGGGTCGTCGACCTCGACGGCTGGGTGGCATTGCCGGCCTTCGTGCCGCCGAAAGAGCGCCGCGGCCTGATCCTGATCGATCCGCCTTACGAGCAAAAGGATGAGTTCGAGCGCTTGGCCCAGGGTTTCGCGGAGGCCTTCGCGAAATGGCCGACCGGCATCTACCTGGTGTGGTATCCGGTGAAGAGCCGCCGTGCCAGCGACAGCCTGGCGCGGCATGTCGCTGGGGTGGTCGGCGCCGGCGCGACGCCCGGAAGATGCCTGCGTCTGGAATTCAGCGTGGCGCCGCAGGCCGCCGAGCCCGGCCTGACTTCGGCGGGTGTTCTGATTGCCAACCCACCCTGGACGCTGGCGGGGGAACTCAGGGCAATCCTTCCCGAGCTTGAAAAGCCGCTCGGCCGGGGCGGCGCCGGGCGGTTCAGGCTGGAGACGCCCAAAGCCTAGCCGCCTAACTCTTGCGCCTTTGAAGCGCAGCCGAAAAGTCCGATTTGAGCCGTAGGCAATTTGCGGCGAACCGTATTATGGTTGAGGTCATTAGGACCGGCTTTACGTTCCGCTTCCGCGAATGGTTGCGGCGGAGTGACAAGGCCTCAAATATTTTACAGGCGGATCGGTGCTTGCCTTTTGATCTGCCAACGTGGCCAAGCTTTCCGACGGCGAATTTCCGGTCGGGCCGATGCGCTGAAAACGCGTAGCGGCGGAAGCAGTACGGGGGAGGAGTTTCCCGATGGCCATGACTGGTACGGTCAAGTTCTTCAATGGAGAACGAGGCTATGGCTTCATCAAGCCCGATGACGGCGGCCGCGATGTGTTCGTTCACATCACCGCGGTGGAGCGCGCGGGGTTGAAGGATCTGACCGAAGGACAGCGCATCACATTCGAGGTCGAACCGGACAAAAAGGGCAAAGGGCCCAAGGCGGTCAACCTGGTGATTTCATCCTGAAGCGTATCGGTTCTGATGATATCAGGACCGAGGCTCATGTTTTGACGCGTTTTCTTTACGCGAACCGGTAGCCACTTCGCTCGAAAACGCTATTGCGAAGATCCCGGCCGCGGAAGGCGGCCGGGAGGTTGCGATGGAATTTCTTCTGTTGCTATCAGAAGTGATAGTTGACGCCGGCGCGCACCAGTCCGAACCGGTAACCGTTCGACACGCCGGTAATGGTAAAGTTGCTGTTGGCGAGATCGACGTAGAGATATTCGACCTTGGCGCTCCAGTTCGGCGCGAAGCCGAATTCGGCGCCGACGCCGGCGGTCCAGCCCGCACTGGTGTGGGATTCCGACAATCCGAATGTCTCACCGCGCAACTCGCCGAACGCCAGACCGCCGGTGCCGAAGAGCAAAATGTTGCTGAAGGCATAGCCGGCCCGGCCGCGCACCGTGCCAAACCAAGGGTTCGAGAATTTCCAGGGTGCAAATGTGTCGTCAGCGCCGGTGGCCTGGATGTCGCCTTCGATGCCGAACACCCACGGTCCGGTTTGCCAGTTGTAACCGACCTGGGCGCCGCCGACAAAACCCGACGGCCTGGTCGGATTGTGATCGACCGAGCCCCAGGCATAGCCCAGATTGGCGCCGAGATAGGGACCGGCCCAGCTGTAGAAATTGAGCGGCTGGTTGACGGTATAGGGAGTGCGCGATCCGTAAGGAATGTCGGCCGCCTGCGCCGACGCCATCCAACCGGTGGCGATCAACGCCACTGCGCCCGACACGAACCTTTTCATCTTACTCTCCACGCAACTGCCGTGACCGCCGGTTCGCACCCGACATATCGGGCGCAATGCCAACCCGCGTGGTTACGGAATTCCACTTTTCCCGGTAGAATTTATCGAGAGTTTTAAGTTAAAGGGTTGTTAAGGGCCGTTACCGCCCGCTCAGCATTCTTAAGAAAGTGTTGCGAGCGCCCCCGCGCGTCGCGACGCGTGGTCGCCGCCGCGATGCTGGCGATGCCCGGTTCCGGCGCTTAAGTTCAGGTCCATGGATCAAGATTCTACCGAGAACCCGAAGGCGCCCGGCCCGCGGACGACGCGGCGCGGTTCCCCACCGGATTTGCCGCCGCAAGATGCCGCCACCGCGGATATCGACCCCGCGACCGCCCCCACCGAGGACGACGACGAGGCGCTGCTGCCCGAACTTCCGGAACTCGCCAGCGAGGCCGTGCCGGAAGGCCCGCTGGCGATCGGCCATGCCGCGATCGAGCAGGCGGTGCGGCTCGCCCCGACCTCGCCTGGGGTCTACCGCATGCTCAACGCGGCGAATGACGTGCTCTACGTCGGCAAGGCGAAAAACGTCCGCAAGCGGCTGGCGTCCTACGCCAGGGTCGCTGCGGTCCAGCCGGCGCGCATCATGCGCATGATCGCGGCCTGCGTGTCGATCGAGATCGTATCCACTTCGACCGAAACCGAGGCGCTGCTGCTCGAGGCCAACCTGATCAAGCAGTTGCGTCCGCGCTTCAACGTGCAGCTGCGCGACGACAAGTCGTTTCCCTATATTCTGATCACGGGCGATCATTGGGCGCCGCAGATCCTCAAGCATCGCGGCGCGCAAACCCGGCCCGGGCGATATTTCGGGCCGTTCGCCTCGGCGGGCGCGGTCAATCGCACCATCACGGCGCTGCAGCGCGCCTTCCTGATCCGCTCCTGCACCGATGGATTTTTTGAAAGCCGCACCCGGCCGTGCCTGCTCTATCAGATCCGGCGCTGTTCGGGACCGTGTACGGGCGAGATCGATTTTCCCGGCTATACCGAACTGGTGCGCGAGGCCAAGGATTTTCTTTCCGGCCGCAGCCATCTGGTGAAGCAGGAGCTTGCGGGCGAAATGGAAAAGGCCTCGGCCGAACTCGCGTTTGAAACTGCAGCGCTTTACCGCGACCGCCTCGCGGCGCTGTCGGCGATCCAGTCGCAGCAGGGCATCAATCCGCGCACCGTGCAGGAAGCCGACGTGTTCGCCATCCATCAGGAGGGCGGATATTCCTGCGTTGAGGTATTCTTCTTTCGCACCGGACAGAACTGGGGCAACCGCGCCTATTTTCCCCGCGCGGAAAAATCGTTCACCGCGGAAGAGGTGCTGGCCTCGTTCCTTGCGCAATTCTACGACGACAAACCGCCGCCGAAACTCATCCTGCTGTCGCACCAGATCGAGGAATGCGAACTCTTGGCCAACGCGCTCTCGATCAAGGCAGGCTTCAAGGTGGAAGTCTCGACACCCCAACGCGGCGAGAAGAAAGAACTGGTCACGCACGCGCTCACCAATGCGCGAGAGGCGTTGGGGCGCAAGCTCGCCGATACCGCGACCCAAGGCCGATTGCTGCAGGGCCTGGTCACCACGCTCGGGCTGCCGCATCTACCGAGGCGGATCGAGGTCTACGACAACAGCCACATCCAGGGCACTAACGCGGTGGGTGCCATGATCGTGGCGGGGTCGGACGGCTTCCTCAAGAACCAGTATCGCAAGTTCAACATCAAGTCCGAAGGCCTGACGCCGGGCGACGATTACGCGATGATGCGCGAGGTGCTGCAGCGGCGCTTCAAGCGGCTGTTGACGCCGGCGGCGGAAGGCGATGCCGCCAAACCCAAAGCGGACGACGATTCGTTTCCGCAATGGCCCGACCTCGTCATCATCGATGGCGGCCGCGGCCAGCTCAACGCGGTCCGCGAGATTTTTGACGGGTTCGGGCTGACGCAAGTGTCGTTGCTGGCGGTCGCCAAGGGACCGGACCGTGACGCCGGCCGCGAAACCCTGTTCATGCCGGGCCGCGAGCCCCTCAAGCTCGAGCCGCGCGACCCGGTGCTGTACTTCATTCAGCGGCTGCGCGACGAGGCGCATCGCTTCGTGATCGGTTCGCATCGCAAGCTGCGCAAAAAGGACATTCGCGAAGCGGGGTTGCAGGAGATTCCCGGCATCGGCCCGTCACGCAAACGTGCCTTGCTGCATCATTTCGGAACGTTGAAGGAGATCGAGCGGGCGTCGATCGCCGATCTGGGCAAGGTTCCCGGCGTCAGCGCGGAAAGCGCACGCAAGATTTTCGAGTTTTTCCACGCCCAGCCGGGCTAGCCCGGGCTAAAGGTGGGTTTCGAACCACATTGGCACCGTCGCCGGGGAATCATGGGCGCCACACGGTTGACCTTCATGCTTCAGCGGTATTGGTAAGAGGGATGAACATCGCAACGACAAGAGCGGCGGCGAAGAACTCGCTGTCCCTCCCGAATATCCTGACCTATGCCAGAATCGCCGCCATTCCGGTGGTGGTGGGCTGCGTTTTCGCCCAGTCCATCATGGACGGCCCGCTGTGGCTGCGCTGGGTGGCGGTGGTCGTGTTCATCGCCGCGGGAGTTACGGATTTTCTCGATGGCTACTATGCGCGAATCTGGGGCCAGCAGTCGGCGTTCGGCCGAATGCTGGATCCGATCGCCGACAAGCTCCTGGTCGCATCCTGCCTGCTGATGCTGGCCGCGGACGGGATCATCCACGGCTGGACGCTGTGGGCCGCCATCGTGATCCTGTGCCGCGAGATTCTGGTGTCGGGATTGCGGGAATATCTCGCCGGCCTGCGCGTCAGCGTGCCGGTGA
>VAZH01000277.1 GCA_005884465.1 Alphaproteobacteria bacterium
AAGGCCCCACGTCGAAGCGTCACACGCCGAAGCACCGCCGCATAGAACGACGCCCGATCCTGAAGTTCATCAGGACGAACCGTCTCCCTATGTCGAGCCGGTTGCCGATGAGCCGGCACCTCCGCCGGCCGCGGAGCCGTCACCGCCGATCGCTTCCGCCCCACCCCCATCGGCCGAAGCGCCGTCATGGCTCGGCGAGCCCTCGCCGGATCCGCGCCAACAGCCATTACGTTTCACGTGGCGGATGGATGCCGAGGGACGCTTCTCGCTCGACCCCGGCGAATTCACCGGCCTGATCGGCCCGCGCACCGCCGCCGGCTTCGGCCGGCCGTGGCGCGAGATTGCCGAAGCGTTCGGACTCGATCCCGACGGCCGCGTCCTCAAGGCGGTCGCCACCCGCGATACCTGGACCGGCATCAATCTGAGCTGGCCGGTCGATGGCGGCGGCCGATTGGCAGTGGAATTGTCGGGCCTTCCGATCTACGATCGCGCCCGCAATCTTGCCGGCTATCGAGGTTTTGGGGTTTGCCGCGATCTCGAAGCGCTGACGCGGCTCGCCGCGTCCCGCCGTTACGAGTTTTTCAGGGACCCGCCGGCGCCGCAGACGTTTTCGGCCGACATCGTTGCGGCCGATCCTGCCACGGGCCCGCCGGTCGCGGACCTGGCTGCCGAGCCCGGTGTTGCGTCGTCCGGTACCGCTGAATTACCCGCGTCGATGGCGTCCGAGACTTCACAACAAATCGATCTGGAAACATCCGTGGAAACCCCAAAAAACGTCCTGCCGTTTCGGCCGCCCGGCGAAACGAAATCGCCGACCCTGACACCGGTTGAAAACAGCGCCTTCAACGAACTCGCCCGGCAATTGTCGGCGCGGCTCGACAGCGAAAACGGCGGCACCGCCGCGACGACGGCGACATCCGGCGCGCCCGAAACGACGGCCGAACCGCCGACCGTGCACGAGGCTCCCGAACAGGCCGGCGCAGCGCCCGAATGGCTGGCGCCTCCGGAGCCGCCGGCGCGCGGCGAGACCCGGCGCGACAAGGCGCTGCTCGATCTGCTCCCTGTGGGCGTCCTGATCTATCGGCTTGACCGGCTGCTCTATGGCAACGCTGCGTTTCTCCAGCGGATGGGCTATGCGAGCCTGCACGCCCTGGAGGAGGCCGGCGGTCTCGACGCGCTCTATGTCGAGCCCGGCGTGTCGAGCGCCAGCAGCACATCGGACACCGGCACGCCGGTGACGATTTCCACCAGCCAGACTTCAGCAGAAGATGCGCCGCCGGCCGGGATCGATGCGCGGCTGTTCACGATCTCATGGGACGACGATTCCGCGCTGGCCCTGATTTTTTCCGGCACAAGCACTCAAGGCGCGAATGCCGCTGCCGCGATCGCGCAAGCGATCCCCGCGTCGCCGCCGCCCGCTGTCGGCCACGGCCATGCCGAGGAACTCGGCGCCATCCTCGATACCACGGCCGAAGGCATCGTGATGTTCGACGCCGCGGGCAACATCAATTTCTGCAACCGCAGTGCAGAAGCGCTGTTCGGCTACGACGGCACCGAGTTCGTGCGACGCAATTTCACGGAGCTGTTCGCGCCGGAAAGCCAGCGTGTGGTCAAGGACTACCTGGAGAGCATCCGGGGCACCGGGGTCGCCAGCCTGCTCGATCACCGCCGTGACGTGCTGGGCCGTTTGAGCCGGGGCAGCCTGATCCCCCTGTCGATGACCATGGGTCGCACCCGGCCCGGGGGTTCGAATTTCTTCGCGGTGTTTCGCGATCTATCGCAGGTCGGAAAAAGCGAGAGCGAACTGCGCGAGGCGCGGCGGCTGGCCGATCGCGCGGCAAGCGCCAAGGCCGACATGCTGGCGCGGATCAGCCACGAGCTCCGCACGCCGCTCAACGCCATCATCGGCTTCGCCGAAGTGATGATCGACGAACGGTTCGGCGCGCTCGGCAATGAGCGTTACGTCGAATACATGAAGGACATCCGCGCTTCCGGCGAACGCGTGATCGCCACCATCGACGACCTGCTCGATCTGTCGCGGATTGAGACCGGCAAACTGGACCTCGCCTTCGCCAACCAGAACCTCAACGATACCGTCGAGAGTTGCGTCGCGGTAATGCAGCCGCAGGCCAACCGCGAACGCATCATCATCCGCACCTCGCTGGCGCACGCTCTGCCACCGGTGGTCGCCGATGCCCGCGCCTTGCGTCAGATCACGCTGAACCTGATCGGCAACTCGATGCATCTCGCCAATGCCGGCGGCCAGGTCATCGTTTCCACCGCGCTGTCGGATTTCGGCGAGGTGATCTTGAGGATCCGCGATAGCGGCCAGGGGCTCAACGACAACGAAGTCGCGGCCGCGATGGAGCCGTTCCGAATGCAGCCACCCTCGGATCAAGCCTCCGACAGCTCCGGCGTCGTTCTGTCGCTGACCAAAGCGCTGGTCGAAGCCAACCGTGGGCAATTCCATATCAAGAGGGGGCCGCGTTCGGGCACGCTGATCGAGGTGGTGTTTTTGCGCGCGATGGCGCGGGCCTGAGATCGACCGCAACGCGACGGCCCGTTGCGGCAATGTGCCGCGTCGAGCAAATGCGCGGCATGGTTCTTGCTCAATTTAGATTGCTTCAAGGCGCCATTCGCGTCGCCTAGTTCTTGGGCATTTGGGTTGATTTGATCATGCGCTGCCTCGTTGTTGCAGACTTGCACTATTCATTGCCGCAATTCGACTGGCTGCTCAGCGCGGCGCCGCATTTCGATCTTGTCATCTTCGCCGGAGATGCGCTCGATGTTGGATCGTTCGTCGATTTCCGCGCCCAGATCGTCGTCGTGCGGAAGTACTTGACGCTATTGTCCGGCATCACCCGGGTCATCCTTTGCTCGGGAAATCACGACCTCGATGAACGCAGTGCCGAGGGCGAAAAGATTTCGCGATGGATCGGCGAGGTCCGCGAACTCGGCGTTGCCTGCGACGGCGACAGCCTGACCATCGGCGACACGCTTTTCACGGTCTGTCCGTGGTGGGACGGACCGTTGGTGAAAGCGCGGATCGACAGCCAGCTTCGCGAGGCCGCCGCCGCGCGGCTCAAGCGATGGATCTGGGTCCATCACGCGCCGCCCGCGAATTCGCCTACGAGTTGGGGCGGCAAGCGCTTCTTCGGCGACGTCGAACTCGCGCAATGGATCCAGAGCTACCAGCCTTCGATGGTGATCTCGGGACACGTGCATCAATCGCCATTCATCCCCGACGGTTCGTGGTTCGACCGGCTCGGCGCCACCTGGGTGTTCAATACCGGCCTGCAGCCTGGCCGCCCGCCGGTCTATATCGTGCTCGATATCGATGACGGCAGGGCTTTCTGGCTATCGGCCGCCAGCGAGCAATGCATCGACCTCAACGCGCCATTGCAGCGGCCGGCTCAGCCTGTCACCGATCCGCCGGCGTGGCTTACATCCTTGGGTCAGATTGCCGATCCGATCCTGGCGAGACCTGCGTCGGCGACAGGTTGATCATGCTTTGCAGGATGTCGCCGACCATGGCGAGATGATTGCCGTGGCCGCCATATTGCCGCTTGAGGTCGGCGAGATAGGTGTTCGCGACATTGAGCCGCTGCGCCAGCATCCGCGCGATCAGAATGGCCACCGCCGGCTGCTGGCGCAGAAACGAGGCGGCATCATTGATTTCGTAAATCACCGACTGCGAAGCGGCACGCACTGTCGCGGTGTGGGGCTGGTCCAAGAGAACCGACATTTCTCCCAGCACCGCGCCCGGCTCGGTGATGGCGGCGACCACGGTATCGCCTTTGATGACCTCGAGTCGTCCCTCGATCAGCACATAGAGGTGACCGGTGGTGTGACCCTCGTGAACGACGAACGCTCCCGCGGAGACGTCTCGCTGAACTCCCCCGGCGCAATAGTCCAGAATCTCGCGCATGCATCAACACCCCGCTGATCGGTCCAAGACTAGGCATTCGGATCACCAGCGTCGAATGCATAATCCGTGCCGGATGCCCAAATTGTCAGCAACCATCAGTGCGTAGAGTGGGCAAAGCCAACGGGTCGCGCGAATGCGCGCCCGATGATAAACCCCGCGTGCCCACCAAAGGGGTCAACGAATGAACTTGGTGGGCACCGCGCGAGGGCGCCTTTGTCCACCCTACGAAGCTCAGGCGTTCTTCAGCGCGACGCGGAATTCGGCTTCGGTCTTGGACTTCACCTCGTCGAGCGTGACGCCGTCGGCGAGCTCGATCAGCGCCATGCCGTCCTTGCCGTGCTTGTCGATGGTGAACACCGCCAGATCGGTCACCACCATGTCGACCACCTTCTCGCCGGTCAGCGGCAGGTTGCACTTCTTCAGGAGTTTTGGGCCGTCCTTGGCAGAATGCTCCATCACCACGACCACGCGCTTGACCCCGGCGACCAGATCCATCGCGCCGCCCATGCCCTTGACCATCTTGCCGGGGATCATCCAGTTGGCGAGATCGCCGTTCTGCGCCACCTGCATCGCGCCGAGGATCGAAAGATCGATATGCCCGCCGCGCACCATGCCGAACGAATCGGCGCTGGAGAAATAGCTGGTGCTCGGCAATTCGCTCACCGTCTGCTTGCCGGCATTGATGAGGTCGGCGTCTTCCTCGCCCTCGAAAGGAAACGGCCCCATGCCCAGCATGCCGTTCTCGCTCTGAAGCACAACGTCGATGCCGTCGGGGATGTAGTTCGACACCAGCGTCGGGATGCCGATGCCGAGATTGACGTAATAGCCGTCGCGCAGCTCCTTCGCCGCACGCGCTGCCATCTGTTCGCGGGTCCAGGCCATCAGATTTCTACTCCCGTTGCGGCGGCCGGCGCTTTACCGGGGCGCGGGCGGGTGTTGCGGAACTCGATGCGCTTCTTGCCGGTGCCGACCTCGACGATGCGTTTGATGAAAATGCCGGGCGTATGAATATGGTCCGGATTGATCTCGCCGGCGGGAACGAGATGCTCGACCTCGGCCACGGTGATCTTCGCAGCGGTCGCCATCATCGGGTTGAAATTGCGCGCGGTCTTACGGTACACGAGATTGCCCGCGGTATCGCCCTTCCAGGCGTG
>VAZH01000172.1 GCA_005884465.1 Alphaproteobacteria bacterium
CCTTTGGGCCGCGTCTCGAAGGATGGCCGCCTAGATGGTTCGAGACGCGCGAAGACGCGCTCCTCACCATGAGGGAGACCCTTCGGGATCATGCCCTAAGCGGCAAACTTGAAAGCGTCGCCGTCGCGCCTGATGTGCCCCGCGCTGAAATGTCCGCCGATCACCCGTGTAGCGGTATCGGCGAAACGGGAGAACAATTCGCGCCGCGTCACCGCCGACTGCACGGGGTCGGAATCGGCGGTCGACGACCAGTCGAGATGGGCCATCTGGCAGGGATGATGGGCGACATCGCCGGTCAGCAGGGCCTCTTCGCCGTCCGATTGGATGTGAATGCTCACATGGCCCGGACTGTGGCCCGGCGTTGGAATCAGGGCGATTTCATCGCCGAGCCTGGCGTCGCTGCCGACAAGCTCGGCCTTGCCGGCATCGACGATCGGCTTCACCGAGTCGTTGAAGACAGCCGCCCTGTCTGGCTCCTCGCTATGGTCGCGCCAGTGCTCGTATTCGGTTTTGCCGAACACGTAGCGTGCGTTGGCGAAGGTCGGCACCCATTTGCCGCCGACCAGTTTGGTATTCCAGCCGACGTGGTCGACATGCAGATGCGTGCAGAGCACGGTGTCGATGCTGTCAGGCGGAAAGCCCGCTTCCGTCATGGTTTCCAGGAAAGGACCTTTCCGGTTATTCCAGGTCGGCACCGAGCGGCCCTCCTTGTCGTTGCCGAGGCCGGTATCGACCACGATCCGGCGCGAGGGCGTCTCCACCACCAGCGAGTGGATCGACATTTTGAGGCGGCCTTCCTCGGTGGCGAAATCGGGAATCAGCCAGGGCAATTTCCGGATTTCTTCATTGGTGGCCAGGGGCAGGATAAACCGGGTGCTGCCCACCGTCTCCAGCTCGACGACTTTCGTGATTTTGACCTTGCCCACAGTCCAATGCATCCGGCGTTTCCTCTAAGTCTTCGTTTCTTGGCCGCAAAGATGCTGGTTTCCGCGGGCCCGCGCAATGGATCATCTCGCTCGCCGGCGCGTTGACGGGCACGTGAAAGGTAGGAGCGACCGATGCCAACATTAACTATTTCGGCCGAAGACGTTGGTTATTTGATCGTGAAAGCCCGCGAATTCGACGTCAAGGAGGCCAACTCCGATCCGGATTCCGGGTCGAACGCCACCGACGACAACATGATCGATGTGCTGCAGGACAATGGCAGCGATCCGGTGGCGAGCGAGATCGCCGGCTTCATCAACTCGCTGTCCGAAGAGGAGAAGATCGATCTGGTCGCGCTGATGCGTCTCGGGCGCGGCGACGGCACCATCGAAGAATGGGACGATCTGCGGCGCGAGGCGGCTGATGAACGCGAGCGCAACCGGCACACCGCGCGCTACCTGCTTGGACAGCCCCTGCTGGGCGACTACCTGGCGGATGGACTGGCTGCCTTCGGGCTGAGCTGGGTCGATGATGAAGGCGACGCGGCGGAGTGATGACTAGCGCGCGCAGCCGACAATGACGGTGCCGAGGTTGTCGCCTTTTTCGACCGCGAGATGCGCCTGCGCGGTCTCCGACAGTGCAAACTCTGCGGCGATGTTGTGGATGCGCGTTCCAGCGGCGAGCCATTTCGAAATGTCAACTTGGGCTGCGGCGAGCAAGGCTGGTGGCAGAGCAAACAGCACCAGCGCGCGCAACGCGATGCATTTTTCCATCAGCTCGCGCATCGGAACCACAGGATTGCGATTGCCGCTGGTGGCGTAGACGGCAATCGTGGAATTCATCGCCATCAATTTCAAGGTCGTTGCGATGTTGCCGCCGAAATCGACATCGACCACGCGGTCGACGCCGCGCTGCCCGGTGAACGCCATCGTCCTGGCGACGACGTCCTCGGTCTTGTAATCGATCACAAGATCGGCGCCGGCGAGGCGCGCCTGCTCTGCCTTCGCCGACGAACTAACCGTCGCGATCACCCGCGCGCCGCCCCATTTTGCAAGTTGCACCGCATAATGGCCGACCGCGCCGGCGCCGCCGGTGACCAGAACCGTCTGACCCGCAATCGGTCGATCGCCGAACAGACAGCACCACGCGGTCATGCAAGGGATGCCGAGCGTAGCACCAGCCGCGAACGACACATTGTCGGGCAGCGGCGTCACCAGATGCTCGGCGAGCGTTATGTATTCCGCTGCGGTGCCGAACGCGCGGCCGTTGCGCTGCCCGTTATAAAGCCAAACCCGCCGACCGACCTGAAGCCGCGTGACACCGTCACCGACCTGATCGACAATGCCGGCGCCGTCGCTGTTGGGGATCACGCGGGGAAATTCCATCGCCCGGTAGCTACCAGCGCGACGGCCGGCATCGGCGGGATTGACGCCGGAGGCCTCCAGCCGGACCCGGACTTCGCCCGGTCCGGCCACCGGCGTCGGCATATCGCCAAAGCTCAGCACATCCGGCGCCGCGCCGGTTCGCTCATACCAGACGGCCTTCATCACACTGCCTTCATTCAGAGCGTGCCCGGGAACGCGCCGCCATCGAGCAGGATGTTCTGTCCGGTGATGAAGCCTGCCTTGGCTCCACACAGAAACGCGCAGGCCAGGCCAAATTCCTCGGGGTCGCCGACTCGGCCGGCGGGATTGTTCTTGCCCCGCTCGGCGATCAATTGATCCACCGTAATGCCGCGCTTTTCCGCTTCCGCCTTTGCGACCGGGCCGCGCAGGCGGTCGGTATCGAAGGGTCCCGGCAGCAGCGCGTTGATGGTGACGTTATTGATCACGGTCTTGCGCGCGATGCCTGCGACAAAGCCGGTGAGGCCGGCGCGCGCGCCGTTGGACAATCCAAGCACCTCGATCGGCGCCTTCACCGCGGAGGAAGTGATGTTGACGATGCGGCCGAATTTTCGAGCCATCATGCCGTCCACCGTCGCCTTGATCAGCTCGATCGGCGTCAGCATGTTGGCATCCAGCGCCTTGATCCAGTCGTCACGGGTCCAGTTGCGGAAATCGCCGGGCGGCGGGCCGCCGGCGTTATTGACCAGGATATCCGGGTCGGGACAGGCTTTTAACGCGGCCTCGCGGCCGGCCGGTGTGGTGATGTCGCCGGCGACTTCCGTCACCGTGACGCCGGGATGCGCCTTGCGTATCTCGGCTGCGGTTTTCGCCAGCGCTTCCGCGCCGCGCGCGGTCAGCGTGACATTCACGCCTTCGGCGGCAAGCGCCGTCGCGCAGGCGCGTCCCAAACCCTTGCTGGATGCGCACACGATGGCGCGGCGGCCTTTGATCCCAAGATCCACTGTCTCACTCCCGTTATCAGATGATTTTTTGAAGTCTGAAGCCGCCAGTCTAGCCAACCTCGGCGGCCCTGATAAGAGAGCCGCTACCTTGGAAATGCATATCAGGAAGCGAAGTCAGGCTCAAAACTGTCGACCTTTAGCTGATCGATCTCTGTATAATGAGCGCGCTATGTTCGCGGAGTTCGTCATGCCCGGTCTATTCGACGGCATTGCGCTACGTGACCGGCAGCATGGCGACGGTGGGTGGCGGGTTTTTGCTGACGCAATCCCTCGCGGGTGATCATCATCCTGAGGAACCGCGAAGCGGCGTCTCGAAGGTGTCCGCCCTTAATCCTTCGAGGCGCGCAAGAGCGCGCACCTCAGGATGACGCGCGCTTCAATCAATTCGCCCGCAGCTCCGCCTTGATCATGTCGGCGGCCTTTTCGCCGATCATGATGGTCGGCGCATTGGTGTTGCCGCCGATCAAGGTCGGCATGATCGAGGCATCGACGATGCGCAGACCTTCAACGCCGCGGACTTTCAACTTCGGATCGACCACCGCCATCGCATCGACGCCCATCTTGCAGGTGCCGACCGGATGATAAACGGTATCGACGCGCGCACGCAGAACCTTCCGGATATCTTCGTCGGTTTCGATGCCTTCGGTAAAAACGTCCGAGGTTTGCAGCGCTTTGAGCGCGGGCGCGTCAAGCAGCCGCCTGGTCGTCTTGAAACCGGCCACCATGGTATCGACGTCGGCATCTTCGCCGAAGAAGTTCGGGTCGATCGCCGGCGCTTGCATCGGATCGGCGCTTTGCAGCCAGACGCTGCCGCGGCTCTTGGGCCGCAGCAGGCAGACGTGGCAGGAGAAGCCGGTGCCCCAGCGCGGCTTGCGGCCATGATCGTTCACCATCGCCATGCAGAAATGCAGCTGGATATCGGGCACGTCGAGCTCGGGGCGGGTTTTGAGGAAACCGCCGCATTCGGCGATGTTCGACGTCATCGGTCCGCGACGCTCGCGCCGATATTGCGCGATCCCCTTGAAAATTCGCGCGATGCCGGCAAATGACAGGCCGGCGAAATACGGCGCGTCCGAGGTGAAGCCGAATACAAAGTCCGGATGATCCTGCAGGTTTTGTCCGACGCCGGGCAAATGATGCGTGGTTGCGATGCCGTGCTTCGCCAGCGCGGCGCTGTCGCCGACGCCGGAAAGCATCAGCAGTTGCGGGCTCTGAAACGCGCCGGACGAAAGGATCACTTCGCGGCGGGCGCGAATTTGCCTGACATCCTTGCCTTGGCGGTATTCGACGCCGACCGCGCGCTTGCCCTCGAACAGGATGCGGGTGGCCTGCGCCTCCGTCTCGACGCGCAGATTGGCGCGCGTTGCCATGAATGGATGGATGTAGCCGCGTGCCGCGCTCCAGCGCTCGCCGTTGTTCTGGGTGACCTGGTAGATGCCGAGGCCTTCCTGCTCCTCGGCGTTGAAGTCCTCGCGGATGCGGAATTGAGCCTCGCGCGCGGCCTGCAGATAGATGTCTCGCACCGGATTGTCGGAGCGCAGCCCGGTGACATGGAGCGGACCGCCCTTGCCGTGATACTCGCCGTCGAGTTCGGAATTGTCCTCCGAGCGCTTGAAGTAGGGCAGCACGTCGGCGTAGGACCAGCCGCTGTTGCCGAGCGCCGCCCACTGATCGTAATCGCTGCGGTGGCCGCGGATATAGACCATCGCATTGATCGCGGAGGAGCCGCCGAGCCCCTTGCCGCGCGGCTGATAGCCGATCCGGCCATTGAGGCCCGCTTGGGGCACGGTATCGAACGCCCAGTTGTTGACCTTGCCCGCGATCATCAGGATCATCGCGCCCGGCGAGGTGACGACCCAGTTGTTGCATGCGCCGCCGGCTTCCAGCAGCGCCACCGACGTCCCGGGATCCTCGGAGAGACGGCTCGCGACCGCGCAGCCTCCGGAGCCACCGCCCACCACGACAAAATCGA
>VAZH01000132.1 GCA_005884465.1 Alphaproteobacteria bacterium
GGTCGGTGGCGATGGTGTTTTTCCAGTCGCTGCTGCTCGGCGGCTATGCCTATGCGCATTATCTGATGCAGATCCGCAACCGCGTCGTTCCGGTGGCAATGCATCTTGCGCTGCTCGTGGTCGCATTCCTGACCCTGCCGCTGTCGATTGCGAGCGGCTGGGGCGAGCCGCCGATGTCAGGCTATGCATTCTGGCTGTTGGGTCTGTTCGCGGTCTCGATCGGGCTGCCGTTTTTCGCGCTGGCGGCCAACAATCCGCTGCTGCAGGCCTGGTTCGTCCGCACCGGCCATCCCAATGGCCCCGATCCCTATTTCCTTTATGCCTCGTCGAACATCGGCAGCTTTCTGGCACTGTTGTCCTATCCGGTGCTGCTGGAGCCGATGTTCACGCTGCGCACGCAAAACCTGATCTGGACCGGCGGCTACGCGCTGCTGATCGTGCTGATCGGGGCTTGCGGGGTGCTGCTGCTGCGCTCGCCCGCAACCGCTTATATCGTTACGCAGACCGATGATGCCGACGCACCAGCTCCGCCGTGGGCCTTGCGCGCGCGGTGGATCTTTCTCGCCGCGGTGCCCTCGGGCCTCTTGATCGCGGTGACCGCGCATATCTCCACCGATATCGCCGCGGCGCCGCTATTATGGGTGCTGCCGCTATCGCTCTATCTCCTGACCTGGGTGCTGGTGTTCCAGTCGCGCCCGTTGCTGTCGCACAAATGGATGTTGACGCTGCAGCCGCTGGCGATCGCGGGCGTGGTCGTGCTGCTCGCGGTCGGCGGCGAACAGAACCTGTTATTGACGCTCGGCGCGCACCAGCTTTTTTTCTTCGTCATTGCGATGGCCTGCCATGGCGAGTTGGCGCGCACCCGCCCGGCCGCGAAATATCTCACCGGCTTCTATGTCGCGCTGTCGTTCGGCGGCATGATCGGCGGATTGTTCGCAGGGTTAATCGCGCCTTATACGTTTTCATGGATCGCGGAATACCCGATCCTGCTGGCGCTGGCGGCGTTGTGCCGCCCGCCCGGCGGCAACGAGCGTTTCCCGCGCTGGAGCAGCTGGTACTGGCCGTTTCTTGCCGTGCTTGCGGTGGCGCTGATCGCCCCGACCTGGTCGGGGGGCAAGGTCACGGCGTGGCTCGGTGAGCATCGGCTCTGGGTGATCGACACCGTCGGCCTATTCTCGGCACTGCTCGCGCTCGGATTGAACGCCAACCGCTGGAAAATCCTCGCAACCGTCGTGCTGGCGCTGGTGCTGATCCGCGCCTATCCGGCGGACAAGGGACGCGTCGAAACCGTGCGCAGCTTCTTCGGCGTCCACAAGATCCTGGTGACGCCGCGCGGGCAGTACCACGTGCTGATGCACGGCACCACGATACACGGCGCCGAGAAATTTCAGAACAACGACGGCACGCCGGTTACCGGGCGGCCCGAGCCGATCACCTACTATCACAAGGACGGTGGCATCGGTCAGGCGATCGAGGCCGTGCGCGAGCGCAAGGGCGCACCGTTGCGGGTCGCGGTGATCGGCCTCGGCGCCGGCACGCTCGCCTGCGCGTCGGAGCCCGGCGAGAGCTGGAAATTCTTCGAGATCGATCAAACGATGGTCGATACCGCGCGCGATCCAAAATATTTTGCTTACATTCAAAGCTGCGAACCGGATCTGAAGCCGGTGATCGGCGACGCGCGGCTGACCTTCGCCAAGGAGCCGGACGGCATCTACGACCTGATCATCGTCGATGCCTATTCCTCGGACGCAATCCCGGTCCATCTCGCCACCCAACAGGCGATGGCGATCTACAAGAGCAAGCTCGCGCCGCAGGGCGCCGTGGTCGTGCACGTCTCGAACCGGCATCTGGAGCTGTCCAGCGTGATCGTCGGCATCGCCGAGGTCAACAATCTCAAGAGCTGGGTCTACAGCGAGGATTCCGACCGTGACGACGAATATATCTTCGCAACCTCGGTCGTGGTCTGCGCGCGCAAGGAGACCGACGTCGGCAAGCTGGCGTCATCTGAGGATTGGGCGCTGGAGGAAGCCGACGAGAACCAGCGGGTCTGGACCGACGATTATTCCAACGTGCTCGGCGCGGTCTGGCGGCGGCTGCGCTACGGCGAGCCGTAGAGCCTCGCCGCAGCCGGCGAGCCCGATCAGGACGCTGCTTGCTGTTTCCCCGCGGAAGGAGAGGAACCCGCCGGGTTGAAAGCGCGTTCACAATGGACTTGGCTCACGATCGGACTGAAAATTCCGGGCACGACGAGATAATCCCGGATTGCCTGACGGATACAACAACGGAGGTTCGCCATGCCAGTTAACGCTGAAATGAAGGATCATGTTTACAAGATCCTGGAACTCGTCGGATCTTCCGAGAAAAGCATCGAAGATGCCATTCAGAACGCCATCACCCGCGCATCAAAGACCATTCGCGATATGAAATGGTTCGAAGTCGTGCAAACCAGAGGCCATATCGAAAAGGGGACTGTTGGCCATTACCAGGTCACGTTGCGCGTTGGATTTACGCTGGAGCGCTAATTCTCGGCAAAACCCCCAAGGTCCAACCCGCGGTCCCGCTGATAAGGGCTGGGGTGGGCTGACGAAACATCCGTCAGCACGGTCGCGACCACGGCGGTGACGATTTTCCGTATAGGGTCGTCCGACGCGTTGCAACGAACCGAATTGGTAAATGGAAGGTTGATGAAACCGGCTGATGTCGCATGCGACACCGGTCCGGTTCGGTGCTGCGTCCTAACCGATCGTCCGAAGCGCCGGCAACCGCTTGTTAGGAAATTTCATTCAGCGTCGGCCGGAACAGCCGCATCGCGCCGATGGCCAATCTCCATTGAGGACAAATATCTTGCGGGCAATTCCCAGGATTCCAGGCCGCTATTACCTCGCGATCTTTGTATTGGCTTCCGCCACACTCGCCTTTCAGATCCTGATAACGCGCTTTTTCAGCGTCATGCTGTATTATCATTTCGCGTTTGCTGCCATTTCGCTTGCCATGCTCGGACTTACTCGCGGTGCGATGAAGGTCTACGACAGGCCCGACCGCTATGCGCCCGAGCGGGTGGCGACAGAATTCGCACGCCACGCGTCGCGGTTCGCGATCACCGGCGTCGGCGCAATGGTGGCGTTCCTGTGCATGCCGCTTGTGATTCCCGGCGCTTACGTGCCTGTGGCTCTCGCCCTCGCGGCGTTGGCTTTCGTGATACCTTTCAGCGAAAGCGGCGTCTGCATCACGCTTTTGTTGACTCGGCTGCCATACGGCGGCGGATGGCTTTATGCGACCGACCTCACGGGTGCGGCGCTCGGATGCCTCGGCGTCATCTTCGTTTTGCTCGTCGTCGATCCCGTCAGCGCCGCATTCTGGATCGGCGCCTGTGCCGCCGGTTCAGGCTGGATGGTGGTAAGAGACAACGCCGATATCCGCAGCCGGCGCCTGAGCGGCGTGGTCGCGCTCACGCTGGCGGCCGCGGCTACGGTGCACACCGGACTTGATGTTGCCGGCAAGAGCCATCTGGGCGTTTTCTGGGCCAAGGGGAGAGACCAGTCGGGCACGCTGTTCGAGCGCTGGAATACTTATTCGCGTGTGCGGGTAAAGGGTGTTGGAGAAAGCGCTCCGTTCGGCTGGGGCTTTGCTCGCACGCCGGAGACGAAAATCGACCAGAACCTTCTCGATATCGACGCAGATGCGGCTACCGTCATCACCCGGCATGATGGTGATTTCAGCAAGCTGTCCTACCTCAAGGACGACGTCATCAACGCCGCCTACCTGGTCCAGACGCCGGCCGACGTCGCTGTCGTGGGCGTGGGCGGCGGTCGTGACATTCTTTCAGGGCTCTTGTTCGGCGCCAAACATATACGCGGAATTGAGATCAATCCTGCTATCTTCGAAGTGCTTACTGACAAGTTCGCCGAATATTCCGGCCATCTCGATCGCCAGCCCGGCGTCTCGCTCGTCAATGCCGAAGCGCGCAGCTACATCAACCATTCGTCCGACCGATACGATCTGGTGCAGATTTCGCTGATCGATACCTGGGCCGCGACGGCCGCCGGCGGGTTAACCCTCACCGAAAATCGACTCTATACCGTGGAGGCGTGGGGTGACTTCTATCGGGCACTGAAGCCCGGCGGTCTATTGTCGGTATCGCGGTGGTACGACCCCGACGGGTACCGCGGCGAGTTCCATCGCCTCGTGGCGATCGCAGCAAGCGCGCTCCAGCGTCAAGGCGTGCCCGCCGCCGAACTCGCGCGGCATGTGATCGCATTGAACGTCGGCAACATCGTCACGGTGATCACCCGTCCTGACGCTTTCACCGATGCACAATGGCAGGGCGCGCGCGAGCGACTTTCGGCTCAGGGCTTCAAGATACTCATGGCACCTGACGTCGCTTTCGACGCCGTCACCTCGACGTTGATGTCCGGCAAGGCAGACCCGGCTTTCTTCGCATCATTGCCGGAGAATGTCGCACCTTCGACGGACGACAATCCGTTCTTCTTCTTTACGCAGCGTTTTTCGAATTTCGTCACCCAGCCCTCATTGAGTCTCACCAATAACAATGCGCCGATCAGCATGACCTTGCTGCTGCTGATCGTCGCGCTGGGGGCTTGCGGGTGCTACATCGTCGTTCCCTTTGTCCGGCTCGCGAAGCGGATGCCGCTATCAACACTGACGCCGCCGGTAACGTACTTCAGCGCAATCGGCATGGGCTTCATGCTGATCGAGATATCGCAAATGCAGCGGCTGATGGTCTTTCTGGGGCATCCCGTCTACGGGCTAACCGTCGTGCTCTTCACCCTTCTCATCTTTAGCGGGATCGGCAGTGCGACGGTCGGTGGGTTTGCGCCTCGTCCCGGCGCGGTCATCGGCAGGGTAGTCGCGCTCCTGACCACCCTCATGGTCGCGGGCCTGCTGACACCCCTGATCACCACCTGGGCACGGTCGGAAGCGACCGACATGCGCATCCTGGTGTCGGTATTGCTGCTGGCGCCGCCGGCGTTCTGCATGGGGATGATGTTCCCGCTTGGGCTAAGTATCTGGCGGCGTCACTCGGAGCTTCTTCCATTCTTCTGGAGCGCCAATGGAATTACCTCGATGCTTGCATCGGTACTCGGCATGGCCCTGTCCATAGAGTTCGGCATCGCCAAAACCTACGCGCTGGGCACTTGCCTATATGTCGTCTGTGCGGTGATGATCGTCGGAAGCCGCAACACTGCAAGGTCGGTCGAGACGCCGAAATTGCGCTTGCAGGGTCAAATCGCGCCAGCGGCCAGTCCGGCCGCAGCATCGACCCAATCGAGCCAGACCGCAGCCCAGGCGGCCATCTCCAGCGTCGCGTAAGCGTCTACTCCTGATAGTTGTACAGCCCGCGCGACTGATAATACGGCCGCGGCGCATAGGCCTGTGGCGCGTATTGGCGCGCATAGCCGCCTCTGTCGTAATATTGCGGCTGCTGATAGACCTGCGCGTCATAGACGCGCCGGCCGCGCGGCGCCGGATAGGACCCGTTCGAGCTGCCGTCGGCCGGATAGATGTAATCGGGATTGGCCTGCTGCGGCGTCAGCACGACGGGATCGCCGGCGGCATTGTATTGCGGAATGTCGCGGCGCGCGACGGCGGTATTGGCGCGGTTGCCGGGATTGCGCGCGAGCGCGATTTGGGAGGAGCCGGTCAGCGTCACGGTGGTCTTGAGCACGCCTTCACGTTGCACCAGATCATACAGCGTCGCGGCGTGGGCGCGCGACAGCCGCACGCAACCATGCGAGGCGGGGCTGCCGAGCCGGCTTGCGGAATCGGTGCCGTGGATGGCATGGCCGATCTTGGTGAAGAAGATCGAGTGCGGCATCGGCGCGTCGTCGAATTCCTTGGAGTAGTGGTCTTCCTCCATCCGGAAGGTGCGGAAGCTGCCGCTCGGCGTCTCGTAGGACGGAATGCCGGTGGAGACCGGCCAGTGGTAGCGCTCGACGCCATCGACCGCGACGGTCATCTGCTGCGCATTCTTGTCGATGGTGATGGAGACATTCGCCTGCGCGGCGCCGGTGGCGAACAGCGCCAGGCCAGCGAGAGCAACGAGGAAGGAACGCATTTTACTTTGGCCTCCGGCCTTGACTGCAGCGCCGCTCTCCGTCCCCCGCATAATATGCCCGGGATGCGGCTTTGGTTCCAGCGGCCAGTTTGGGCAATCGTTAACGCGGCTCTGGGCGCAAACAAGGCGCAGACGGGGTTTTATCGGGCAGGCAAATCGTCATTCCGGGATGGTCCGAAGGACCGGACCTCAGATGGGCAACTGCGCATCGGGGAATCTCGACATTTCAGGCGCTCGGATTCCGTGTTCGTGTCTAAGCCGGTCATCCGGCCGTCGCGTCCCCGAATTCACCATGGCTACGCAACTTTTTGGCCGCATCCATGGTACAAATTCGCCGTCCGGCGGTGCAATCGTGGCCGAGCAGAAGGAATTCCAGATGAAGACAACGGTCAGAACATCGAGGCTTTCAGCCGGTTTGCCGGTAAAACTCCATCTTGCGGCTGCGGCAATCGTGCTCGCATTGCTCGCGATCCCCGATATCGGTCACGCCCAGGGTATCGTGCGCGGGGCACAGGAGGGTGCCTACGAAGGAAGCCGGGTCGCCGGCCCCGTGGGCGGTGTGGTTGGCGGCGCGGTCGGCGCCGGCGTCGGCGGCGCGATGGGTGCGGTCAAGGGCGTGTTCGGGATTCCGGATCGCGGCTGGCGGCGCGGCTACCGCTGCCGCGGCTATTACGATGGCTATCATCGTTTCCACTGCATTCGGTAGTCGATAGATCGTCATTGCGAGCCAACGGGTCGCGCGAACGCGCGCCCGATGACAGGCTCCGCGAAGCAATCCAGAGTCGCGAAACAGGATTGGATTGCTTCGTCGCTTTGCTCCTCGCAATGACGAAGGGCGCCGTCAATTCTTCAGCCGATAGCCGGTCTTGAAGATCCACCACACCACGACCATGCAGATCGCCAGGAACATCAGCGTGATGCCGACGCTCAGGCCGACGCTGACGTCGGCGATTTCATAAAAGCTCCAGCGGAAGCCGCTGATCAGATAGACCACCGGATTGAGCAGCGTGATGGTGCGCCAGCCCGAGGGCAGCATATTGACCGAATAAAAGCTGCCGCCGAGGAAGGTCAGCGGCGTCACCACCAGCATCGGGATCATCTGCAGCTTCTCGAAGCCGTCGGCCCAGATCCCGATGATGAAGCCGAACAGACTGAAGGTCACCGCGGTCAGCACCAAAAACGCCAGCATCCACCACGGATGGTGAATCTGCAGCGGCACAAACAGGCCGGCGGTGGCGAGAATGATCAGCCCGAGAATGATGGATTTGGTCGCGGCGGCGCCGACATAACCGAGCACGATCTCGAAATAGGAGATCGGCGCCGACAATATTTCATAGATGGTGCCGACGAATTTCGGAAAATAGATGCCGAATGAAGCGTTGGCGATGCTCTGGGTCAAGACCGACAGCATCACCAGCCCCGGCACGATGAAGGTGCCGTAGCTGACCCCTTCGACCGAGGTGATGCGCGAGCCGATCGCGGCGCCGAACACCACGAAATACAGCGATGTCGAAACCACCGGCGAAACGATGCTCTGCAGCAGCGTGCGCCAGGTGCGCGCCATTTCGAACAGATAGATCGCACGAACCGCCCGGAAATTCATGGCGCCCTCACCAGTGCTCCGATTTCGAAGTTCGCACACATTCGCGGAGCCTCCGATGCGAACTTCGAAATCGAAGGAGCACTGGCAAATTTATGATTCTGGTGCGGCATTTGAACTTGAAGTTCCTATGACGAGGGTGCGGCAAACCTGATAGGAACTTCAAGTTCGCCGCACCAGGCTGACAAAAATGTCTTCCAGCGAAGACTGGGTAGTCTCGAGGTCGTTGAAGCGGATGCCGGCGCCGCGGAGGTCGCTGAGCAGGCTGGTGATGCCGGTGCGTTCGCCCTTGGTGTCGTAATTGTAGATCAACTCGCGGCCCCCATCGGCTAGTTCGAGGTTGTAGGGCGCCAGCGCGGCGGGGATCGCATCGATCCTGCCTTGCAGATGCAGCTTCAGCTGCTTCCTGCCGAGCTTTTGCATCAGCCCGGCCTTGTCCGCGACCAGGATGATCTCGCCCTTGTTGATGACGCCGATGCGGTCGGCCATCTCCTCGGCCTCTTCGATGTAATGCGTGGTGAGGATGATGGTGACGCCGGAGGCCTGCAGCGTCCGCACCACTTCCCACATGCCCTTGCGCAATTCGACGTCGACGCCGGCGGTCGGCTCGTCGAGAAACAGGATCTGCGGCTCGTGCGACAGTGCTTTCGCGATCATCACCCGGCGCTTCATCCCGCCGGATAGCGTGACGATCTTGGCGTCCTTCTTGTCCCACAGCGACAGGTCCTTCAGCACCTTTTCGATATGCGCGGGATTTTTCGGCTTGCCGAACAGGCCGCGGCTGAAGCTGACCGTCGCCCACACCGATTCGAAGGCGTCGGTGTGCAGCTCCTGCGGCACCAGCCCGATCAGCGAGCGTGCGGCACGATATTGCTTGTTGATGTCATGGCCGCCCACGATGACGCGGCCTTGGCTGAGATTGGCGATGCCGCAGATGATGCTGATCAGCGTGGTCTTGCCGGCGCCGTTGGGCCCGAGCAGCGCAAAGATCTCGCCGCGATTGATTTCCAGGTTGATATTGTCAAGTGCCTTGAAACCGGAGCCATAGGTCTTCGACAGATTTGCAACGGATATGATCGGGGACATGGCGCGCATGATGATCTGAATCGAAAATCCAGGGAAAGATAAAGCGGCACTTCGGCCGGCTTTACGCGGAGGAGGGAGGCGAGATCACAGATAGGGACGCTCGCGGCCTTGTGCAATTGTTTAGATCCGCTCCACGAAACTATCGACCACCTTTTTTTCGCCGGCTTTTTCGAAGGCGATGGTGAGCTTGTTGCCGTCGATCTTCACCACCTGGCCGTAGCCGAATTTCTGGTGAAACACCCGGTCGTCCAGGGAAAATTCCGAGGTGGTGCCGGTGGATTTCGCCACCAGCTCGCCTTCGATCACCATCGGTCCGCGCTTGTTGCGCGAGAAGCCGCCAGTGTTGCCGCGCGACGAGCCATCGCTGCGCGAGCCTGAGAACGGCGACTGGCTCTCGTTAAAACCGCCGCCGGCCTGCCCGCCGGCGCCACGGCCATTGTGGCCGCGGGCGCGGTTGGCCTGCGCGCGCTGCCAGCCCGGCGTCGCATAGCTCGAGCCGAACGATTCCACATTGTCGAAGCGCGAGGGGCCGTAGCCGCCGCTGCCGCCCCAGCCCGAGCCGCCCTTGGATTCCGTGATCTCGACATTCGGCGCCGGCAATTCGTCGAGAAAACGCGACGGTATGGTGGTCGACCAGGTGCCGTGAATCCGGCGGTTGGTGGCGAAGTAAATTTTGGCGCGGCGGCGGGCGCGGGTCAGCCCGACATGGGCGAGGCGGCGCTCTTCTTCGAGGCCGGCGCGGCCCTGTTCGTCGAGCGTGCGCTGGCTCGGAAACAGGCCTTCCTCCCAGCCGGGCAGGAACACGTTGTCGAATTCGAGACCCTTCGCCGAATGCAGCGTCATCAGCGACACGGCGTCGTCCTCGGCGTCGCCGTCACGGTCCATCACCAGCGAGATGTGTTCGAGGAAGCCTTGCAGGTTCTCGAATTCCTCCATCGAGCGCACCAGTTCCTTGAGGTTCTCGAGCCGTCCGGCGGCATCGGCGGAACGGTCCTTCTGCCACATCTCGGTATAGCCGCTCTCGTCGAGCACGATTTCGGCGAGCTCGGTATGCGCGGTCACCTCGCTTTGCGCGCGCCAGCGATCGAAACTGACGATGAGGTCGCGCAAGGCCCCGCGCGCTTTCGGCTTCAGCTCGTCGGTCTCGACCACAGCGCGGGCGGCCTCGAACAGCGGAATGCGGCGCTTGCGGGCGTGATCGTGCAGCATCTGCAAGGTGGCGTCGCCGAGTCCGCGCTTCGGCACATTGACGATGCGCTCGAAGGCGAGACCGTCGGCCGGCGAGTTGATCACGCGCAAATACGCCAGCGCGTCGCGGATTTCGGCGCGCTCATAGAACCTGGGGCCGCCGATCACACGATAGGGCAGCCCGAGGGTGACAAAACGATCTTCGAATTCGCGCATCTGGAACGAGGCCCGCACCAGGATCGCGATATCGTTGAGCTTGTTGCCGGCGCGCTGCAGCTCCTCGATCTCCTCGCCGATGGCGCGGGCTTCTTCCTCGGAATCCCAGGCGCCGGTGACGGTGACTTTCTCGCCGTCGACGTCCTCGGTGCGCAGCGTCTTGCCGAGCCGGCCCTCATTATGCGCGATCAGATGCGAGGCGGCGGCGAGGATGTGGCCGGTGGAGCGGTAGTTGCGCTCCAGCCTGATAACCTTGGCGCCGGGAAAATCGTGCTCGAAGCGCAGGATGTTGTCGACCTCCGCGCCGCGCCAGCCATAGATCGACTGGTCGTCATCGCCGACGCAGCAGATGTTCTTGGGGGGAGATTGTGACGTCATTCCGGGATGCGCTGAAAGCGCAGACCCGGAATCTCGAGGTGAGTCCTCTTCATCTCGAGATTCCGGGTTCGCATCTTCGATGCGCCCCGGAATGACTGGAGAGGCGGCGTGCCCCGGAATGACGGTAGCAACGGCTTGCGGCTTGGCGGACGACGGCGCCTGCGCCAACAGCCGCAGCCACAGATACTGCGCGACGTTGGTGTCCTGATATTCATCCACCAGAATGAATTTGAAGCGGTTCTGGTATTGCCGGAGCACATCGGGATGTTCGCGAAACAGCCGGATGTTTTCCAGCAACAGATCGCCGAAATCGGCGGCGTTGAGGATTTTCAGCCGCTCCTGGTAGCTGGCGTAGAGCTTGCCGCCCTTGCCGTTGCCGAACACCGCGGCTTCGCCGGGCGGCACCTGCGACGGCATTAGCCCGCGATTCTTCCAGCCGTCGATCAGGCCGGCCAGCATGCGCGCCGGCCAGCGCTTGTCGTCGATGTTCTCGGCCTGCAACAGCTGCTTCAACAGCCGGATCTGGTCGTCGACATCGAGCACGGTGAAATTGGATTTCAACTGCACCAGTTCGGCATGTATGCGCAGGATTCGTCCGCCGATGGAATGAAAGGTCCCGAGCCACGGCATGCCTTCGACAGCGTGGCCCAGCATCTGGCCGAGCCGCAGTTTCATCTCGCGCGCCGCCTTGTTGGTGAAGGTGACCGACAGGATCTCGCCGGGACGGGCCCGGCCGATGCTGAGGATGTGGGCAATGCGGCAGGTCAGCACGCGGGTTTTCCCGGTGCCGGCTCCCGCCAGCACCAGCACCGGTCCATCCAGCGTCTCCACGGCCTCGCGCTGCTCGGCATTGAGGCCGGCAAGATATTGCGGGGTCGCGGCCGCGCGCGCACGGGCGGCGATGCCGCCAGCCGCGGGCTGATGGTCGGGGACGCCGTGATGGGTCAGCTTGTTCGGCTCGGTCATGCGAATCGTCTTCCGCCCACGATGGCACCGCGGGGCCGTGAAGGGGAGCCTTCATAGCAGGATTGCAAGGCATATAGGGCTTTGGGGGCGGATTTGACAGGTTTTATCCGTGCGCAGCAGGGGCGGATTTTGTTCCTCGGTTCACTGTTTTTTGCGCAGGTTTTGCGCCCGGAACCGCCGGGAACCTTCGTTCCGAAGCCGGATTGGTTCTGCAGTCGATGCGGCGCTTTCTATCGCGCTGATACTCGAACGAGAACGTGGAAAGAGGAGGTCCATGTCATGCTGAGCTGGGTCGTTACGTTTCTGATCATTGCGCTGATCGCAGGCATTCTGGGCTTTGGCGGTATCGCCGGAGTCTCGATCGAAATCGCCAAGGTCATCTTCTTCATCGCGGTCGTGCTGTTCCTGATCTCGGCCGTGATTGGTCTGGCGCGCGGACGAACCCGCGTCTGACCCTGAATAGCTATTTCGAGGGCATCGCGACGTTTCTGCCGATGCCCTCGGGGCGCGCGACGGATCTGTGAGCGTTCGCCAATGCCTCGATGCGGGCGCGAATATCCGGCGGAAACGGCGCGGTCTTTCGCGCGGTCATGTCGATATGAATGGTCATGTTCTCCGAGGTGGCGGACAACCAGCCCTCGGTGGCGTGGCGCATTTCCTCGAAGGTATGCAGCCGCTTCTCATCCGCCCCGACCAGCAGGATTGATACCTGGACGGGATCGCCGAGATGAATCTCACGCAGATATCGCACATGGCATTCGGCGGTGAAGGTCGATCCCTTGCGTTGCTTCATATAGCCGGGCCCGATGCCGAGCTTGAGCCATAACTCGTCGATGGCGCGGTCGAACATCACGTTGTAATAGGCCATGTTGAGGTGGCCGTTATAGTCGATCCATTGCGGCTCGATCTGCATTACCGACGCAAGGAACGGCGCGGGCCGGAGCAGCACATCATCGCCGGCGGTAACACTCGTCATTCAGTCCACTCCGCCTGTTCGATTTCGATCCTTGACCCCTTATATATCCTTTGCCACGGTATTTTTGCCGGGAGGATATCGCTTGGGCACAACCATAACCAAAAATTTGCAGCGACCGGAACCGCAGGCCGTAGCGGCGACCATTGAAGCGCTGGCCGCGCGGTTCGGCAACCGGCTGATCACCTCACAGGCGGTGCGCGACCAGCATGCCCATACCACGACCTGGCTGGCGCCGCAGCCGCCGGACGCGGTGGTGATGGCGCAAGAGACATCGGACATCCAGGACGTGGTGAGGATTTGCGCCAGGTACGGCGTGCCCGTGATCGCGTTCGGCACCGGTACCTCGCTGGAGGGACAGGTCAACGCGCCGGCGGGCGGCATCTGCATCGACCTGCACGACATGAACAAAGTGCTGGAAGTGCACGCCGAGGATCTCGACTGCGTAATCCAGCCCGGCGTCACCCGCAAGGCGCTCAACGAGCATCTGCGCGACCAGGGATTGTTCTTTCCGATCGATCCCGGCGCCGATGCTTCGCTGGGTGGCATGGCGGCGACCCGGGCGTCCGGCACCAACGCGGTGCGCTACGGCACCATGCGCGACAACGTGCTGGCGCTCAAAGTGGTGCGCGGTGACGGCGAGATCATCACCACCGGCACGCGGGCAAAAAAATCCGCGGCCGGCTACGATCTGACGCATCTGTTTGTCGGCGCCGAAGGCACGCTCGGCATCATCTCCGAACTCACCATCAAGCTGCGCGGCATTCCCGAAACCATCGCGGCTGCGGCCTGTTCATTCGAGAGCGTGCGCGGCGCCTGCCAGGCGGTTATCCTGGCGATACAAACCGGCATTCCGGTCGCGCGCATTGAACTGCTCAATGCGGCGCAGGTGCAGGCCTGCAATTCCTACTCGAAATTGTCGTTGCCGGAGACGCCGCTGCTGCTCCTGGAATTCCATGGCAGCGAAAGCGAAGTCGCCGAGCAATCCGACAATTTCGGTGAGATCGCCAAAGAATGCGGCGGCGGCGAATTTTCCTGGACCACAAGGCCGGAGGATCGCTCAAAACTCTGGCAGGCGCGGCACGACGCCTATTGGGCGGTGAAGGCCTTGCGTCCCGGTGCGGGCGTGGTGGCGACCGACGTGTGCGTGCCGATTTCCCGCCTGGCCGATTGCGTGACCGAAACCGAAGCGGACCTGAAGCGCCTCAATCTGCTCTCGCCGATTGTCGGCCATGTCGGCGACGGCAATTTCCACTGCTCGCTGGTGTGCGACGTCGACGATCGCGACGAAATGGCGCGCGGCGAGGACTTCATGCATCGCCTGGTGCAACGCGCGCAGGCGATGGGCGGCACCTGCACCGGGGAGCACGGCATCGGGCAGGGCAAGCAGAAGTACCTCATGGCCGAACTCGGCCCTGAGGCGATCGAGGCCATGCGCGCACTCAAGCAGGCGCTCGATCCGCAGAACATTTTCAATCCGGGAAAGATATTGCCCGCGGTCCAGGACCTGTACTCATAGAGCGTTGAGTCAGAAGCCGCGTCGATGCAAATGCAGCATTCGGAATTTGTCTGAGAAGGCTAGTTCGGACTGCGGCGTATCGACGCTGGGTGCTCGTCACAATGTCGCTACCCGCCGCACTCTCGCCGCACCCGCACCATAGCTCCACATCGGGAGCAAGGGCGGGAACCCCATCCTGTCCGTCGATAGAGGAAATACCGGTGGACAGAAACGCAAGGGAAGCGGCGACGCTCGATGCGCGGTTTCGCGACGTGATCACGACCGAAAGCGAACTAAGAAGACATGTCGGACCTGCAAACAGATGGTTCACCAGCAAGATCCTGCACAGGCTCGATCGCCGTTGTCACAGTTTCATCGCAGCGTCGCCATTCGTGGTGATTGGCTCAACCAATCAGCTCGGCATGGTCGATCTCTCGCCAAAGGGAGATCGCGCCGGATTTGTACGATCTCTTGACGACACGACCCTTGCCATCCCGGATCGTCCCGGCAACCGCCGGGTCGACACCTTCCACAACGTGCTGCAGAAGCCCGGCGTCGGCCTGATCTTCTTTGTTCCCGGTCATCGCGAGACGCTTCGCGTTACCGGGCGGGCGCTGATTGTTCGGGATCAGGATATCCGGAGCACCTTGATGGATAAGGGCCGCATGCCCGAACTCGCGATGATCGTCGCGGTCGAAAGGGCATTCTTCCATTGCGGCAAGTGCATCACGCGTTCGAATCTTTGGGATTACGAGGCTCATCCAGAGCGGGCATGGTCCGACGACGCAGCTGCCTCATGAATGTAACAGCCTGCGAGAGGCGCGAGCCCGCGGGTCATTTGATGTCCTCGGCTTGATGATCATGGGCAGCCCGTTCGCCGGACGCAATGTCACCTGCAAGATGGGCCATACCGCGTGTCCCGGCTTTAGTTGAAAACTAAAGTGTTTCACGATCGTGGCGAGCACGAGGGTTGCTTCCTGCAAGGCGAACGTCGATCCGATGCATTTGCGCGGCCCGGCCCCAAAGGGAAGATAGGCAAACCGATCGATTTCGGCCCGCGCACTGCCGAGGAAGCGCCGCGGATCGAACGTATCGGGACTATCCCACAGCAAGCGGTGCCGATGCAGCACATAGGGCGAGATGACGATGAGCGATCCTGGCCTGACGCGCTCCCCATTCAGGTTATCGTCACCGAGTGCAACGCGGCTGATCGCGGCTATCGGCGGGTAGAGACGGATCGCTTCTTCGATGACGGCACGCGTTTCAACCAGACGATCGGCGATGCCGGGGATCGGTCCGGTAAGTTGACGGTCCGCTTCGGCCTGCACCCGCTCGCGCCATTCCCGTGATTGGGAGAGCAAAAACATCGACCAGCTCAATGTATTCGCGGTCGTTTCGTGACCAGCCGCGATGAAGGTCAGAATGTTCGATCGCACCTCGGATTCCGTCATACGGTCTTCGCTTCCGCGATCGAGAGCCTCCAGCAGATGGGTCAGAAGGTCATTGGGCGCTCGATCCGGTTGCTCGGCCAAAATCCGGCGGCGGGCGGATATGACTCGATCGACTTCCGCTTCGAAAAATTTGAGCGTCGAGCGCACGCGGAGCCGGCCGAGCCGTGGGACAAAATCGGGCACCCCGAGAAGGTCGAGCGGACTGATTTTCCCGATCGTGTTGAAATAGGTCACCATGGCGGTGCGGATGTCTTCGGCGTCGGATCCAAACCCATCCGAGAAGATCGTGCGTTCGACCACATCCAGCGTGACCCTTGCCATCTCGGCCGCGACGTCGATTGTTGCGTGGTCTCCAAGACCAGACCACCGCTTGATCAACACATCGGCGGCTCCCATCATCGCCGGCGTAAAATCCATCACGGTCCTGCGCGCAAATATCGGGGCAATAACGCGCCGTTGCAGATGCCATTGCTCGCCCTCGGCGCTCAGCAGCCCTTCACTCAATCCAGCCGACAGCACCCGGCGCTGCAGGCGATCCTTCCGATAGTTTGCGGCGTTATCGAGCAGGACGCGGCGGATCGCGCTCGGCTCGTGAACCAGCAGCGCGTGCCCGACGGGCAATCCGCCGGCAACGATCGGTTGCTCGAAATGCTGCGCGGCCCAGCATTCTAAAGGGTTGCGCTTCAGGGTACGGATGAGAGCGATCGGCTTCAGCGGGCGCGGTTGGGGCTTCGGCGCCGGCGGACGATACGCGCGTTCCGCGAGCATCCGGTCGGCGTGTTTCAAAGCTTCGGGCATTGGCGACGACCCTTTGGCGACGGCCCCTTCTGGCCGACCGAAAACCCTAAAACGTCTATTATGCCACGATGGTTCCTTTCGCTAGCGCGTGCGGGCTGGCACCGGTGGATTGATCATTGAAATTGCTCCCCGGCCATCTATGCTTTGCGGGTATTCAGGGCATCGCGATGTGGTGGTTCAGCAAGGGTAAGCGCAAGGAAATCTGGGACGAAAACATCCAATGGCCGATTGGCGACATTGAAGCGGCACACAGGATCCGCGACATCTGCCGTTCGGCCGCCGACAGTGCCGAAAAAGTAGGCGGCTTTGCCGATCGCCCGGATAGCAAGAAGAACAACACCTACGAGACCGAACGGTACGAACGCGCCGCCAAGGTCGCGATGGAAATCGCAATCAAGATTTCCGATGACCTGTTGCGCGATTCTGCCGTGCGCC